>JBAWXO010000224.1:0-3874 GCA_037144035.1 Kiritimatiellales bacterium | reverse complement strand
CACGAACCCTTTCAGATGGTATTCATGCTGTGAAAGCTTTTACCGGACAGTAGTGAATCCAATTAACTTCTCATCAAAGAATGGACCGCCGTTTCGATGTCCGGCTGACGCAGGAGACTCTCGCCAACCAGAATCGCGGCGATGCCCGTGTTGCGAAGTATTTTCACATCATCCGCGGTGCGGATGCCGCTTTCACTGATCAGCGTGCAGTCTTTCGGCGCGAGCTTGCGAAGCTGAAGCGTGGTCTCCAGTTTTGTTTCGAGGGTCTTCAGATTGCGGTTGTTGATGCCAATACATTCCGCGCCGGCGCTAATGGCGCGCCGCATTTCCTCTTCGGTATGGACTTCCACCAGCGGCGTCATCCCGGAGGCTTCGATCAGCCGGATATATTTCTTCAGCTCCACATCATCAAGCGCGGCGACAATCAGGAGTACGGCCGCCGCGCCGAGCGCTTCGGCGTGAAAAATCTGACGCGGATCAATAACGAACTCCTTGTAGAGCATCGGCAGTCCGGTTGCGGCGCGCACCGCATTCCACTGCGCTTCGCCGCCGCCGAAATATTTTGCGTCCATCAGGCTGGAAATCGCCTGCGCACCGGCCGCTTCATAAGCGCGGGCAATCGCGGCAGGATCAAATGGCTCACGAATCGGGCCAGCCGACGGCGATTTGCGCTTCACTTCGGCGATCAAGCCCATCGGCGCGGCCTTCAGTGCCGCGATAAAATCAGGAACGGGGTGCCGCGCGGGTTTCCCGTCGCAGGTTGTGCAATCGGTTCCGACGTGTGGAAGGGTTTCGAGCACTTTTTCCAATGCCTGGAAATAGCCGGGCGTTTCGATCTCGCGCCGCTTGTTGGCTATGATTTCTTCTAAAACATTCATATTTAGACCGTATTAATGGATTGGGGGATGGGTGGATTATTGGGGAGAAAGCCTGTCGGCGGCGGTTGTGTAAACTTCGTTGCTTTCTTTGACTAAAAACGTGTTGCTCCACTCAGCTGAACTTTTTTCCTGAAGGCTTTCAACCAGTTTTTTCAGTCCATTTTCAAGTTTCCATGCGAGTGTGTCCATTTCTTCGAACTCCGCTTCGGAAATGTGTCCGGCTGTTTCATAAACATCCAGCGAAGAGGCGGACTCGCCTAAGGAACCAAGGGCTATATTCAAATGCTGGATATATTCCTTCAGCGAGCGGCGGCAGTGCCCCTCAGAAATGTTCCTGTATACAGAATCCACAGAGGCAAGTTGCTGGCTGCGGACACGGGAAAGCTCTATCGGGAATTTTTTCACCACCGGCCAGGTTAAAACATACAGCGCTTTCGCATCCTGCCAGACGCGAAGTTTTTTATAGCCCCGCATCATTCCTTTTCGTTCCTGTTTCATGGCTTGTCTTCCCCATCAATCCAGCAATCCACTAATCCTCTCCCTATTTTTCTTTCTGCTTCATTTTGAGGTAGGCCTCGATGAAATCGCCGATGTTGCCGTCGAGCACGCTCTGGGTATTGCCGCTTTGCGTGTCGGTGCGGTGATCCTTGACCATGGTGTAGGGCTGCAGGACGTAAGAGCGGATCTGATGGCCCCAGGCAATTTCCCCTTTGGCGCCATAAAACTGCTCGGCGGCCTGTTTCTTTTTATCCAGCTCGTACTCGTACACTTTGGCGCGCAGCATCTTCATGGCTTTGTCGCGGTTCTTGTGCTGAGAGCGTTCGGCCTGACATTGCGTGATAATGCCGGACGGAAGGTGCACAATACGCACGGCCGAGTCGGTGGTGTTCACGTGCTGTCCGCCCTTGCCGCTGGAGCGGTAGGTGTCGATGCGCAGATCTTTTTCTTCAATCTCAACCTCAACGTCGTCGTCGATTTCGGCGGTCACGTCGAGCGCGACGAACGAGGTGTGGCGGCGGGCGGCGGAATCGAACGGGCTGATGCGCACCAGCCGGTGCACGCCGCGCTCGCCCTTGAGATTGCCATAGGCATAGTCGCCGGAAACCTGAAAGGCCACGCTCTTGAGCCCCGCTTCTTCGCCCGGCTGCATATCGAGCACGTCGACGGTAAAGCCGTTGCGTTCGGCATAGCGTCGATACATCCGGTAAAGCATGTCGGCCCATTCGCACGACTCGGTACCGCCCGCGCCGGCGTGCAGACTGAGATAGGCATTTTTTGAATCCATTGGTCCGCCGAGCAGCGACTGCATTTCCAAGGCCCGGAAACTGGTTTCGCAATCGGAAAGCATCAGTTCGATTTCGCCGGCGGCGGCCTGCTGTCCGGCTTCGTCTTCTGTTTCGGCCAGTTCCAGCATTACGCCGGCGTCGCCGAGCGCGGCTTCGATTTTTTGAAACGGTCCCAGCACCGCTTTAGCCGCTTTGGTGGCCGCGATATTGGCGGCCGTCCGGGTTTGATCGCCCCAGAAGCCGGGCGAGAGGGTTTCCGCTTCAAGGCGGCAGAGTTCGGCGATCTTTTCGTTGATGCCAAGGTAGCTGCGCATTTCTTCCATGCGCGCGCGGACCGTCTCCATTTTTTCTTTTAGTTCTTCGAGCATGCGGGACTTTTCTGTCGTTTGATCAAGAGAACGATAAATAACGCAACGCCCCCGGCCAGGCAAGCCTGTGCAAAGAGGTCGCCGTAACGAACGTAAACGGTGGCTTTGCGCTCCGGATTGGACGGAACGGTTTCCGCAATCTGGAATCCCTGCATGCGCGGAGCGAGCGTCTGCGTGACACGGCCGAACGAATCAATGGCGCAGGTGATGCCGGTATTGGCGCAACGCAGCATCGGCAGGCGGGTTTCCACGCAGCGAAGCACTGCGTTGGCAAGGTGCTGCGCCGAACCGCAGTCCGGATCAAACCATGAATCGTTGGTCTGGTTGACGAGCAGGGTCGCGCCGGCGCGCGCGGCCTTGCGCGCGAGGTACGGTAGAGAATCTTCGAAGCAGATCAGCGCACAGAACCCGCGGTTGTCGCCGGGCCGTTTGAGCAGTGCCGGCGACCGGCCCGAGGTAAAACTGGAGCCGATGGGCGTCAGCGCGTTGATCAGCGGAATTTTGCCTTCGAACGGAATGTATTCACCGAAAAGCACGAGATGCTGTTTGTAGTAGGTGCCGAGCAGTTCGCCCTTGGTATTGAACAGCATACTGGCGTTGTAATAATCCGGATGCCCGTCCGTGCGCCAAACCACATCCATGCTCCCGGCCAGCAACGGCACGCTGTTTGTGACCAGCTTTTTGACCAGCCCTGCGCTGCGTTCGTTGAAGCGGACAAAGTCGGGCAGTGTGGTTTCGGGCCAGATGATCAGATCCAGATCCGCCGCGAGCTGTGCAAGCGCGGTGAGTTCTTCGAGCCGTTGATAAGCCAGCTCCGGATTGGCCGGCTCCCAGGTTCCAACCTCCGGGATATTCGGCTGGATGAGCGCGACCCGCACCGGCGCACCTTCGGCGGCCGGTTTGTGCAGCAGCTTCTGTATACCGAGCGACCAAACCAGCACAACGGCCAGCAGCGCGCACATCATTTCGACATGCATCCGGTAAGTACGCCGCAATCCCGCCGCATATTGAATAAGGGTTGAGGCAAACGCCGCGTTGACAAAAACGAGCAGCGCCGAAAGCGCATAGACACCGCCCCACTCCGCGATTTGAATAAAGGGCAGGTTTTTATACTGGCTGACTCCCAGCAGATTCCATGGGAAGCCGGTGGCAAAAATCGCACGCAGATATTCTGAGGCCGTCCAGACCGCCGCCGCGCCGAGCATCCAGCCGAGATTTTTCAGCCCGTCCGCCCGGCGCCATGCGCAGCGGCGCAGCGACACAAACACCGCGAACGGCATGAGGTAGAGCGCGCAGTAAAATGCCAGCCCGATCGTGCCCAGCCAGGTAACGTGCCGCAGCC
>JBAWXO010000223.1:0-3880 GCA_037144035.1 Kiritimatiellales bacterium | reverse complement strand
CGCTTTTCTGTTTTTTTCGCAACCACTTTCTTCCCTCCGTGCTATCAAACTGCCATCACCATACGAATTTTATAAACCCCGTCAAATCTTTTTAGTGCCATCACGGGAAACGCACCGTGCCGTCATCAGATATATTATGCGACGTTAGCATAGAAAGCTGGAATATGCGGAAATCCAAGAATTTATACCAAGTTCGCATGAGCTTCGGTTTTTATTACCACGCAACGAACGCGGCTACAGGAAATCGTTCAACCTGTGGGTGCGGACGTCTAAAATTTTCCTAACCGTGGAAGTTCCGAGGCTGGTTTTCCAACATAGTGAAACCGTTGGAGTCGCTTTCCCTAAGGATTGAAAAAAACGGATTTCGCCACTTCAAAAATCCGGCCACAGCCCGCGTTGGAATCAACCGTTGCAAAATACGGGGGTTAATTTTTTTCGGCAAATCCGGCGCGATCGAACGGCCAGCAGACAAAGAATGCCGGCCCTAAAATATGTCGGCGTTTGACGGCGCCGAAATAGCGTCCGTCGAGACTCTGGCGGGTGTTATCACCAAAGAACAAATATTGGTCGTCCGCCGTCGTGATCGAGTCGCCGGGTTTACCGATCAGCGCCGGCGGAACGGTGCGGGAATCGGCGAACTGATAGCCGTCATAATGCGGGTTGCTGAAGATTTTATCGAAGCGTGAGTCGGTTGGTTTTTTTCCGTTCACCAAGAGATATGGCGGAGCAACCGAGATGGTTTCACCCGGCAGGCCGACCATACGTTTAATGTAATAGGCGTCTTTACGAACTTGCGGATGGGTCAGTTCGCGGGTGTCGAACACCGCGATATCCCCCCTCTTCGGCCGGACAAAATTATATTTGATGCGATTGACGAGAATGTAGTCGCCGCTCTTCACGACGCCTTGAACCATCGGATCGCCGGCTTTCAGATCTTCTCCAAAGCGGCAAAACGAAATCAGTTTGTTCGGAACACGATGCGCGACATTGCCGATATAGAGCGTGCTGGTTTCGTCGGAGTTAATCTGTCCATAGAGGTGCGGCAGGCCGTCGGCTCCCATTTGCGTCCGGATACGTCCGTCGGCCTTGGCCCGGACGACTTCATACCGCTCGCCGAAAAAAACCATATTCGCAGCCGTCGCCAGCGGGTTGCCGGACTTGATCGTCGATTCCTGATTAATTGTGATCCCGTAAAGCGTTGGCTGCATCGAGCCGGTCGGTATTTTAAACGGCTGAAAAAAGTAGGCGCGGATGGCCATGGCGGCGGCAACAGCGACAAAAAGCACTTCAACGTTTTCACGGATCTTCGGATGTTTGCGCGGCGGAGCAACTTTTTCGCAGGTTTTAATAACCGCCTCGCCCGCTTTTTCTATCAAATCCCCTTCCCCGCTTTTGCTGGCGGCGCGGGCGACCTGTTCGCCGGTACGCAACTTTTCCAGCAGTTCGGGGTCGGCGATGTCCTCGTGCATGTGCCGGATATGTTTGGCGTAGTGCAGAACTTCTTTGAGTTCTTTGCGGGCTTTCCGGGTTTTAAAAAATTTCATAACAGCTTTTGGAATAATGGCATGTTGGCACGATGGAATATTGGAAAAAACACCCAACACTCCAGTAATCCTCTAGTCCATCATTCCATTCTCCTTATTCCTGCTTGGTTTTGAGCACGGCGATGAACGCCTCCTGCGGGATGTTCACTTTGCCGATACTCTTCATTTTCTTTTTCCCCTCTTTTTGACGCTCGAGCAGTTTGCGTTTGCGGGAAATATCGCCGCCGTAGCATTTGGCGGTCACATCCTTGCGGTAGGCCTGAATCGTTTCGCGGGCGATAATCTTGCCGCCCAAGGCCGCCTGAATGGCCACCGTAAACGCCTGCTTCGGAATCACCTCTTTGAGGGATGCGCACATCTGGCGTCCGCGCGGGATCGCTTTGGAGCGGTGCACAATCGACGAAAAGGCATCCACCGGTTCGCTGTGAATCAGAATATCCATCTTCACAAGGTCGGACAGACGGTAGTCCGCATATTCATAGTCCATGGAAGCATAGCCGCGGCTGATGCTCTTGAGCCGGTCGTAAAAATCAATCAGCACTTCGTTAAGCGGCAGGTCGCAGGTGAGCATGACGCGCTGGGCGTCGATCGAGTCGGTGTGAATGATCTCGCCGCGTTTTTCCATTACCAGCTGCATCATGTCGCCCAGACAAACCGTCGGCGTGATAATGGTCGCTTTAATAAACGGCTCTTCCATGGTTTCGATCACGGTCGGGTCCGGCAGGTAGGTTGGATTGTCGATTTCAAGCGTCGTACCGTTTCTGAGTTTGATGCGGTAAATGACGTTCGGATAGGAAGCGATGATATCGAGGTCGAATTCACGGCGCAGGCGCTCCTGCACAATTTCCATATGGAGCAGGCCGAGAAATCCGCAGCGGAAGCCGAAGCCGAGCGCGACGGAGGATTCGGACTGATATGAAAAGGCGGCATCGTTCAGGCGCAGCTTATCGAGACCCTTACCGAGTTTTTCGTAGTCGCTGGTTTCAATCGGATAAATGCCGGCGAAAACCATGGGATGAATTTCTTTGAAGCCCGGCAAAGCGGTCGTAGCCGGATTGCGCAGGGAGGTCATCGTGTCGCCAATCTGAATTTCCGAGGAGTCTTTGATGTTGGCGATCACGTAGCCGACGGTTCCTTCCGTCAGCTCCTTGCGGACTTCCTGCTCGGGCGTAAAGACGCCGACTTCTTTGATTTCATATTCCTGTCCGGTGCTCATCATGCGCACTTTTTCGCCGGCCTTCAGGTGGCCGCTGAATAGGCGCATGTAAACCACCACGCCGCGGAATGCGTCGTACTTGGAATCGAAAACGAGTCCGCGTGTGGCGTTGTCCTTCGACGGTGTCGGCGATGGAATACGCTCCACGACCGCTTCGAGCAGTTCCGCCACCCCGAGCCCGGACTTGGCGCTCACTTGCAGACAGTTCGTTGCATCAATGGCGAGCAGTTCTTCGATCTGCCGCGCCACCAGTTCCGGCTGTGCGCTGGGCAGTTCAACTTTATTCAGGACGGGCACAACCGTCAGATTATGTTCGGCGGCCAGAAACGCATTGGAAACCGTTTGGGCTTCGACACCCTGCGCAGCATCCACAACAAGGATGGCGCCTTCACAGGCCTGCAGACTGCGGGAAACTTCGTAGGAAAAATCGACATGACCGGGCGTGTCGATCAGATTGAAAAGATACTCTTTGCCGTCTTTCGCGACGTACTTCATGGAAACCGGATGCGCCTTGATCGTGATGCCGCGCTCGCGCTCCAGATCCATGGCGTCGAGCACCTGCTCTTTCATCTTGCGGGCTTCGATGGTGCCGGTCAGTTGCAGAATGCGGTCAGCCAGCGTGGACTTACCGTGGTCAATGTGGGCGATAATCGAGAAGTTCCGGATGCGGGAAAGGTCAGTCATTTTTAATCTCAACCGCAATTAACGCCAATGAACGCTAATCGGGGTTTCCTTGTTTTTGAATCTATTCATTCGCGAAAATTCGCGTCCATTAGCGGTTAAAGTTTTGTTCCATATGCGGCTTTGGCATTCGCGCGCATTTGCGCGACAGCCGCTTTCATATCCGGCGCTTTAAACAACGCTGTGCCAGCCACAAACAGGTTGGCACCGTGCGCCGCCGCCGGTTTGACGGTTTCCAAATCGATGCCGCCGTCAATTGAGATCAGCAGGTCCGGAAAACGGCGACGGATTTCCGCCACCTTGGCCTCGGCGGCAACGATATATTTTTGTCCGCCAAAGCCGGGGTTCACTGACATAACAAGCACTTCGTCGGCCAGCCCTTTTTCCAAACATTTGAAAATGGAGTCCACCGGCGTTGGCGGGTTTACTGTGATTCCGC
>JBAWXO010000222.1:0-3906 GCA_037144035.1 Kiritimatiellales bacterium | reverse complement strand
GTCGTGCACGCCATCGGCGACGGCGAGCGCGCGGCGGTGGGTATGGATCAACTTCTGAGTGGCGAGAAGCATGCTTTCTGGCGCGCAGAACAGGCCAACACCACCGATTACGATCCCGATTCCGAGCCGGTACCGTATCCGCGAGAGAAACTGCGGATGATGCCGGTCGACAAACGAAGAAGCAACTTTGACGAAGTGGAGCAGTCGTGGAACGAAGCCGAAGCGGTTCGTCAGGCCCGCCGCTGTCTGCGCTGCGACTATGGAAAATGCACTGTCTGTGATGAGGAGAACACCAATGTATAAGCTCACGATCAACGGAAAATCAATTGAGACTCCTGACGGTGTAACCATTCTGGACGCTGCGCGCCGAGCGGGCATTCGCATTCCGACGCTTTGCTTTCTCGAAAAGCGCGAGCCGATCGGCGCTTGTCGCGTTTGTCTGGTCGAAGTGGCCGGGGCCCGTACGCTGATGGCTGCCTGTTCAACGCCGGCAGCGAACGGCATGGACATTAAAACCAACAGCCCCCGCGTCCGCGCCGCACGTCGTCAGGTGGTCGAACTGCTTCTTTCAGAGCACGATGGCAACTGCCAGATTTGCGACCGCAATCAGGACTGTGAACTGCAGGAACTGGCCTCTGAGCTGGGCATTCGCGAAATCGCCTACGAAGGCGAAAAAGCCAAAGCCCGCATAGACAACAGCACCCCCGCATTGGTGCGTGACAATTCTAAGTGCATTAAATGCCGCCGTTGCGTCACCGTCTGCTCGCAAGTGCAGGGCGTCGGCGCGCTCCATCCGCAAGGACGCGGCTTTGATACTGTCATCGGTCCCGCTTTTACGCTCGATCTCGATGGCGTGGCCTGTGTGCAGTGCGGGCAGTGCGCCGCCGTTTGTCCGGTTGGAGCCATTTCAGAAAAGAGTCATGTGGAAGATGTTTGGAAAGCTCTGGAAGACCCGACGAAAACCGTCGTGGTGCAAACCGCGCCCGCGATTCGCGCCGCGCTCGGCGAGTGTTTCGGTTGTGAGCCCGGAACACGCGTCACTGGAAAAATGACCTCCGCATTGCGCGCACTCGGTTTCAACGGCGTATTCGACACCAATTTCACGGCCGACCTCACCATCATGGAAGAGGGCACTGAACTGCTCACCCGCCTGAAAAAGGCGCTGGTGGATGGTGAAAAAGTTCCGCTGCCGATGTTCACGAGCTGTTCGCCCGGCTGGATCAATTTTGCGGAATATTATTATCCAGAATTTCTGCCGAATCTCTCCACCTGCAAATCGCCGCAGCAGATGTTCGGCGCGGTCGCCAAGACCTACTACGCACAGAAAATCGGCGTGAAACCCGAGGATATGATCGTCGTGTCCATCATGCCCTGCACGGCTAAAAAGTTTGAATGCCAGCGTGAAGAGATGAACGACAGCGGCGTGCGCGATGTGGACTATGTCCTCACCACGCGCGAATTGGGCCGCATGATCAAAGAAGCCGGCATCGACTTCATGTCGCTCGAAGACGGTAAAATGGATGCGCCGCTCGGACTGGGTTCCGGCGCGGCGGATATTTTTGCCAACACCGGCGGTGTCATGGAAGCGGCTCTGCGCACGGCGTATGAAATTGTCACCGGCCGCACGTTGCCGATGGAAAACCTGCACGTCAAACCGGTTTCCGGACTCGAAGGGATCAAAGAAGCCTCCGTCGTCATTACGGGGACTGTTCCGGCGTGGTCATTCCTTGAAGGTGTGGAAGTGAAGCTGGCAGTCGCCCACGGATTGGCCAACGTCCGCCGCCTGCTCGAAAGCATTAAACGCGGCGAAAAGAGTTATCACTTCATCGAAGTCATGACCTGTCCCGGCGGCTGCATCGGCGGCGGAGGACAACCACGCCTGACCGACGATGCTGTGCGCTTGAAACGCATCGCCGCCATCTATGCCGAAGATGAAGGTAAAGCTTTGCGCAAGTCGCACAAAAACGAAGCCGTCCAGCAGCTCTACAAAGAGTTCCTCGGCGCGCCGCTCGGTGAAAAATCGCACCACTTGCTCCACACGAAATATAAAAGCAAACCGGCGCTTTGATTCTGAAGCCCCGCTAAAATCGCAGACAAACAAGGAGGCATGTATGGACCAGCATATTGTGGTCGGAGTTCATATTACAGAACGAGTGAAGCTCGCGGGTGAGATTCAGAAAGTGTTTACCGAGTTCGGTTGTCAGATCCGCACACGGCTTGGTCTGCACGAGGCCGATAAAGGCACCTGCTCGCCTAACGGGTTGATCATTCTCGACATGGTGGATGATACCGCCAAGGTCGCCGCGCTCAAGAAAAAGCTTACCGCCATTGACGGTGTTGAAGTGCAGTCGATGGTTTTTGATCACGCGTAGTTTTTAATGTTTGGTCTGCCTCCGGCAGATTCCAAGCATTGAAAAACTATTCGCCAATGTACAGGGTGCGGCGTTCGCCTTTATATTCCACGAGGATGCTGCCGTCCCGCACTTCGATGATGGTTACTTCGCCGAGCTTCCGTCCGGCGGAGAGCATTTTCCCGTTGAGAATCGCAAGGCTCTGTCGGTCACCTTGGGCGATGCCGGTCAGTTTCAGTTCAGGCCAGGGCCTCTTGATTTTCAGCATAGGCTCGGCGATAACATCCTGTTCCTTGGCAACGGCGCGCGTGACGGGTTCAACAGCCAGTTCGACGTTTTTTGTTTCGATCAACGGAACGGGTGTATTCAGAACTTTGGCCGGTTCGGGAGCGGCGGGAAGCGCGACGGTTTCGACAGGCACAGATGTTCGCGTAACCTTTGGGACAGTTTTCAGTTTCGGTCTGATTAAATAAAGGCTAAGGCCAAGTAGCGCGACGAGAAACACCACTAAGAACAGAATAAGCGGCACAATTGGAAGCGCCTTGTTTTTCTTCTTTTCTGGCGGCTGGTCGAGTGGTCCAATCGGTTGCTCAGGCAGATGGGTTCCAGCGTTTTCTTCGGCCTGTCGTTTCAGTGCGTCTTGAATCAGACTCATTGTGAATCTCCCTGAGTTCCAATTAATGTTGAAAGTTCTGCCAGCGCATTTACTACATCTCGCGGAGACACCTGCCGGTCGCGGCGGATATAAGCGGCGAGAAGCGCACGGTCGCAAACGGTGTTGATCTGGCGGGGAATTCCGCTGGCGCGGTCGTGAATGCGCTGGATAGCGGCGCTGTGAAATATACTGCCGGGGTCGGACGCTCCAGCGACTTTTAGGCGGTGTTGAATATAAAGGGCGGTTTCGCCCCCGCTGAGCGGTTCCAGATCGCAGTGAACCATGACGCGCTGGCGGAGCTGGCGCAGACCGGTCTGCCGGAGGCGTTCCTTGAGTTCCGGTTGGCCGGAAAGAATGATTTGCATGAGTTTGTGCTGATCGGTTTCCAGATTGGAAAGCATGCGCACCTGTTCCATGAGTGCCGGATCAAGATTTTGCGACTCATCGATGATAACGGCAACATTTTCTCTTTTTTCCAGACATTGGAGCAGGAAGCGGTTGAGCTGGGCGATATGTACCAGTTTATCCTGACCCTTTGCCTCCAGCCTGAGATCAAGCAGGATGGATCGAACGAGCTGAGTTGCGGTGAGAGAGGGGTTAAGGATAAATGCCGAATGCGTGGTGCCGGGCAGGTTGTTCAGAACCGAGCGGCAGATAGTGGTTTTCCCACAACCGACTTCGCCGGTGAGGACGATAAACCCTTTTCGGTGTTCAACGCCGTAAAGCAGGGAATCAAAAGCTTCGCGGTGGCGTTCGGAAAAGAAAAGAAAACGCGGATCGGGCGTCACGTTGAACGGAAACTCGTTTAGCTGGAAAAATTCGAGGTACATGGTTTTTAAACGGCAGAAAACTGCCTACTTATACGTCCACCGGCCGTTCTGAGCAAGGAGGTTATGCGAC
>JBAWXO010000221.1:0-3919 GCA_037144035.1 Kiritimatiellales bacterium | reverse complement strand
TAAAAACCCCTGCCAGTACTACGAAGCCGGAACCGGCTGGAAAAAAATATCTTCCAATACGATTCCCGCCACTTTCATGATGCACTGGGCCATCGAGGCATCCGATAAATTCAACTGGAAAAACTTTGGCCCCGACATCCCCCTCGAAATCATTGAACAAGAAGTGCACCACCAGTATCCCGGACGCTGGGATGGCCCGTTTGACTACGGGGCTCGCGGTATCCGCTTCTGGGATCCGTCTGCCGACAATGAAACCGCCGCGATCGTCCGCGAATCCGGAATGCAATGTTTCACCGGCGGACAGGCTTTTGTTCCGTGGTCGGCAATTCTCGGGCGTTCCTTTGTCAATAAATTTGAAGCGGATCGTGTTGGCGGCGCCATTGAAGACATCTGGTTTGACGGCCGCGATTATTGGCACCGGCATCCTGACGGCACATGGAATTCTTTGTGCAAAAACGATACCGGCCTCGAACTCAAAGTTGCCAAGGGTCTGCGGATGTCTAAATCCCGCAACGACAACTTTACCGAAATCGACAAAGCCCTCCAGCATATCCATAAATATCAGCGTATTACTTGTGCTGCGCCTCTGATTCATCGTCCGAAAGGCATTATTCACCTTAATGGTCTCCGCATCCTCAACACCTCCACCGCCGCAGTTTTCCAACCTTCGGAAAAACAGGGGATCGATCCCGCCGCCGATTTCCCGTGGTTACTTTCGTATTTCTCCACCTTCTTCGATCCGGTTGAGCAGTTGGATTATTTTTATGCGTGGTTGCGCCGCTGGTATAAATCCGCCCTCGACAACCGCATGCTTCCCGGACAGGCTTCCTTCTTCGCCGGCGTTCCGAACACTGGAAAGACGCTGCTCTCTACCGTTATCCTTTCCCGTATCTTCGGTGGGCATACGGATGCGTCATCATTCCTCTCCGGTGACGACAATTTCAACTCCCACCTTTTCCAGTCCGCTGTCTGGGCGGTCGACGATATTGTCCCGCTGACCGACCATCGCTCGCATCAGAAATTTTCAGCGCTGATCAAAAAAATGGCGGCCAACCGCACCTTTTCCATCCGGGAGAAATTCAAGGTTGATAAAACAATCGAATGGAACGGTCGCGTTGTTGTCACCTGCAACACCGACCCCGAATCCATACGAATCCTGCCGGACGTTGACCTTTCCAACCGCGACAAGATCAATCTCTTCCGTGTGGCTGATCGGGATACCTTCACCTTTCCCCGTGACGTTGCCGACATTATCCAGATGGAGTTGCCGTTTTTCCTTCGTTGGCTGCTCGACTGGGTACCGCCGGATCATGTTCTCGGTGATTCACGTTATGGTGTTCAAACGTATTGTGAGGCGTCGCTGTTTGAAGCAGCTCGTCATTCATCCAGTGCCTATTCGTTTCTCGAGGTTTTGTTGAAGTTTTTCGAGGGACAGGTTTCCGATGTTTGGACAGGTTCGGCGACGGATTTGTTAACGGCTATGCTTAGCGATCAGGACGGCTTGGCCGGTATTGCGGCTAAATACACCACCCGCCAAGTCGGCCGGGAGTTATCCAAGCTGGCATCTCAGGGTTATCCGCTCACTCAGCGACGACATCATGCTACGCGGATTTGGGACATTGACATCGTTCGGATTCGCGAAGGTGAAGGGGATACGACACCTTTTTAATCAAATCCTGGGCACCTGTTTCGACCGCCTGCATCAGGGCGGTCTTTTTATTGTCGGGCGCGTCATTTGCGTCGTTTGTGTCGTGCGTCATCATCATTTAAAAAGTTATCCTGTATTTGCACGGTATGCAGAACGGCAGTTATCTCTATTCTCTATACTTCTATTTATAATGGTAATAATGACGCAGATGACGCAGACCAATAGGGACGGGGGTTTCCTGCGCGTCATTATCTATGACGTTATGCCTGCCTTTCCGGAAACGACGGTAAAGGGGTCAGCCAATGAATTTTAGAATCTAGGACAGTCCTTGAATCCTGATATTTTACGTCCGCGCCTTCAAAGGCGAGTTGTGATCAAAAGCCCGGTTTCTTGGATTAAGTATTGCCTTTAATCCAAGAAAAGCCATTATCTTGGATTAGCGAGGATTCTTAATCCAAGTTTTGGAGGATACGATGAAGCGAAATTTGCAGGGAAGGTTTGTTACGATCTCGACAGTAGGCGAGAAAGTACAGGCGTTTATCCCGTCGCCGCTGCCTCCGGTTCCTCCCATCGACTGGAGTCCTGAGCTTAGGAAGAAATTTGATAAGGCGTTGCTCGCGCTGGGACGTTTAGACGGCGTTTCTGTTCTTTTGCCCGAAACTTCGCTGTTCATCTACACCTACGTCCGCAAAGAAGCGGTGCTTTCCTCTCAGATCGAAGGAACGCAATCGTCGCTTTCCGACCTGCTTCTTTTTGAGCTGGAGCAGCAGCCGGGTGTTCCGATGGATGATGTTCAGGAAGTCAGTAACTATGTTGCCGCTCTGAATCACGGCCTTGCCCGGCTGGAAGGCGGCTTCCCGCTTTCATTGCGCCTGATTCAGGAAATGCACGACAAGCTTCTCTCTAAAGGACGCGGGAGCGATAAGGCACCAGGCGAATTCCGGCGCAGTCAGAACTGGATAGGAGGAACCCGTCCGGGCAACGCCGTTTTCGTTCCACCTCCGCCGGAGAGCGTGCAGGAATGTATGGGAGCGCTTGAGTTGTTTCTACATGACCAGCCGGAGCAGACGCCAGCATTGCTTAAAGCAGCTCTGGCTCATGTTCAATTTGAGACGATCCACCCGTTTCTCGACGGGAACGGACGTCTTGGGCGTTTGCTGATCACGTTGCTTCTATGTGAGCAAAAGGTTCTGAAAGCCCCGATGCTTTATCTGAGCCTCTACTTTAAGACCCACCGAAGCCGTTATTATGAACTGCTGAATGAAATCCGGAATACCGGCGACTGGGAAGCATGGCTCGAATTTTTCGCCGAGGCCGTGATTGAAACCGCGACTCAGGCCGTGGACACCGTTCAGCGCTTATTGGCTTTGGCGGAAGAAGACCGCAAGAGGATTCAAACGCTTGGACGGATTTCCAGTTCGGTTCAAGTGGTTCATCACGCCATGATGGAACGCCCGATCGCTTCCCCGGTCTGGTTGAAAAAGAAAACAGGCCTCTCTTTGACAACGGTCGGAACCAGTCTGGATCGGCTGGAAGGGCTTGGCATTGTCAAGGAGCTCACCGGCCAGAAGCGCAATCGCTTCTATGGCTATACGCGGTATATCGAAATCCTGAATCTGGGAACTGAGATTTAGTTGTTGCCGAAGAAAATCACCGACCCCGGCACTGTTTGTCTCTTCGCATCAAGCATTTTCATCCCTTGCGCAGTTGAGCTGCCTTGTCGCTCTTTACCAAAAAAAGAGGAGAATTCCATTAACAAGTTTATAACCAACAAGATGGATTAGTTTTCAATCATAACCAGCTTTTGGCTCCGGCGTGTCTGTTTGATTTCTCCCCTTTGGGTGAGAGTTTCAACATTTAACCGGAGCCGAATCATATGCTGTACGCCATCAAAAACCTGTCGTCGTTAAAAACACAACCCTGCACGCCGTGGACAACGTCCACCATTGCCCCGCCCAAGACCGACTGGAACAATCCCAATATCGATCACTGTTTCTATTCCGGTTTCGAAGGTTTGATTTCTGGGGCCCGAATTGATTCTAAAAATAATCCCGCCGTTTCTCTCCATTGGATCGTGGCCGACTACGATGGCCTGATCGACCAACACGCGCGCGATACCGTTCTCGACCACTGCGTTGATTTCCGTCCGCAGTATATCTGCAAAACAATTTCTGGCGGTGCCCGGCTGCTCTGGCGGCTCGAAGAACCCTTCCTGCTCCATAGCAACGACCTGACCTCTCGGCTCCTGCGGCTCGTCCGCAAAAAGTTGAG
>JBAWXO010000220.1:0-3927 GCA_037144035.1 Kiritimatiellales bacterium | reverse complement strand
CATAGTCGCTCTGCGCGAAAAGGTCTTTCAGCGTGACCAGTTTGACGCCGATCCGCGCGGCGGCTTCTTCGGAGAGAACCGGATCGAAAGCGAGAATTCTGCACTCAAATCCGCTGAGGCGTTTGGCGACCAGTTTGCCGATCGCGCCGAGTCCGACGATACCGACGGTTTTGCCGGTGACTTCGCGGCCCATGAATTTGGTTTTTTCCCACTCACCGCGCCGGGCGGAGGCGTCGGCGGCGATCAGGTAGCGGGCATCGGCCAGCATCAGGGCAACGACCTCTTCAGCGACGGCGTTAGCGTTGGCGCCGGGGGTATTCATGACGTCGATTTTTTTCTGCCGTGCGTATTTGGTGTCAATGGTGTTGTACCCCGCGCCGGCGCGGATGACGACCTTCAGGGAGGGCAGGGCATCAATCAGTTTTTGATCAACTTTTTCACTGCGGACGATGACAGCGTAGGTGTCGGGATGCTGCGCGGCGAGAGCGCCGAGTTCGGTTTGGGCATCCTGCACAGCGGTATAGTTTCCGTTGGCTTCGAGAAGTTCTTTAGCAATCGAATCGAGCTTGGTCGGGATCAGTACTTTTTTCATAGTTTTTCTCCACAGAAATGATGAATGACTACCAAGGTAATCGGGGGGCTCAAACGAATCAAGTTAAGATGGTTTTGTTTTTCGCTTCTTGACCGCGAACAGGGCGCTCTTCTATGGTGTCGGCATGAAATCCGTAAAATTCCTTCTGTTTCCGGCGCTTGCACTGATTCTTTCCGGCTGCGCGGGCTATCGCGTCGGAAGTACGCTTGATAAATCAATTAAGACGGTGAGTCTGACGATTGTTAATAAAACGGATGAGCCCTCTATAGAAGTAGCCGTGATGAAGGCGTTGCGCGCCGAATTGCAAATGGACGGACGGCTTGAGGTGCGTTCGCAGAACGAGGCGGATGTTGTGCTCAGTGTGACGCTCACCAAATTCGACTTAGGGGCGCTGTCATATGTCCGCTATCAGGACTCGCTGGTTGCAGAATACCGCCTGACGTTGACCGCTTCGGCAGTGCTCAGCGACGCCGAGACCGGAAAGGTGATCTTGGAAAACCCGGGGGTGCTTGGCGATGGAGATTTTCCTTATGCGGCGGATCTGACGACCACCAAGCGCGGCGCGCTGTCGGAGGCGGCGGGCGACCTGGCACGCAAGGTGGTCAGTACGGTGGTTACAGCCTGGTAACCTGCCTCGCGCACTACGAAAAAAGCCGTCCGGTGAAGGACGGCTTTTTTGTTTTTCCAATGTTTGGAAAAACTTATTTTGCCAGCTTGCGCAGGGCGGCCACAGCACGCTTTTTGCGGCGGATGGCGGTGTTTTTCTTGATGACGCCGCGTTTGACGGCTTTATCAAGCACCGAGCTGTACTCGCGCACGGCCTGCTCAGACGTTTCAGCAACGCCTGTAGTCAGTACTTCGCGCGTTTTGCGGCGGACGGATTTGACTTTCGTCTTTACCGTCGCGTTGCCGACGCGCTGCTTTTCAGACGAGCGCATTCTTTTTTTGGCACTTTTAATATTCGGCATGGTTTAAACCTCTATTTAATTTAGTCTCTGTCGCTGCTTCTGCGGCGATCACTGTTGCGGCTGTCGCCGGTGCGGCTCTCGCCGTAGCGGCTGTCGCTGTTGCGGCTGTCGCTGCTGGACATGCGGCTGTCACGCGCCGCACGGGAACGGGCACTAGCCTGTTTTTTCCGGCGTTTGTCGCCCGGCTTCTCAAAGCACTTACGTCCGCGCATATCTTTCAGGATTCCTTCGCGGTCGAGCAGTTTCTTTAGACGACGGAGTCCCTTTTCGACGGGTTCACCGCGGCGGAGTTTCACTTCACAAGATGTACTGGCCATATTTTTAACACCCCCTTAAACGGGTAGGATTTTTTTCACAAAGGCGGAAAAACTAGGTGATAGACGCCGTTTTGTCAAATGATAATACCGCTAGTCTCTATGGCGGAAAGAAATGCGTCCTTTGGTCAGGTCATAGGGTGAGATTTCAACGGTCACCCGGTCACCGATTGCGATCCGGATGAAATGTTTACGCATTTTGCCGGAGATGTGCGCGAGGACGGTATGTCCGTTTGACAGTTTCACGTTATACATCGTGGCGGGCAACACCTTTTCCACAACGCCCTCAAGTTCAAGAACATCATCTTTGGCCATTCAATCTCCAGTCCGGTTTCGTTTTTTGTGCGCCGATGCTACACGCGAAACCTGCCATTGCAAGAAGGCAATTGAAAAGAGTTGCCGTGAAAACTTGAGTGAGGGCCGCGTGCAAGGCATATTCCCGCACGAAAAACTCCGGAATTTTTGAAAGAGGAATCCCACATGAACGCATTGAAGAAATCGACTGTTTTTAAAGGGCCGCAGGGGCCGGTTGTGCTGGTCATCATGGACGGCGTCGGCATTGGTAAATACAAAGAGGGTGACTTCGTTCTTTCATCTAATAAACCTAATCTGGATTGGCTGATGAAGAATGGCATATCGACTCAGCTCAAGGCGCACGGCACCGCGGTCGGCCTGCCGAGCGACGACGATATGGGCAACAGCGAAGTCGGCCACAATGCCATTGGTTGCGGGCGCGTATTTCACCAGGGCGCGGCGCTCGTCGGCGAAGCCATCGCTTCCGGAGCGATGTTCACAGGAAAAACATGGAAAGACCTTATTGCCAACGTCAGAGCCAACGGCTCGACGCTTCACTTGATCGGGCTCTTTTCGGACGGAAACGTCCACAGCCACCTCGGCCATCTCAAAGCGATACTCAAACAGGCCAAGGCCGAAGGCGTTAAAACTGCGCGCATCCATCCGCTAATTGATGGCCGCGACGTGCCGCCGACTTCCGCGCTTGAATACGTCGAACCATTCGAAGCGTTTCTGGCGAAACTCAACGCGGACGGCGCGGTCGATTTCGCCATCGCCTCCGGCGGCGGACGTATGAACATCACGATGGACCGCTACAACGCTAACTGGGATATGGTCAAACGTGGCTGGGAAACTCACGTGAAGGGCAAGGGACGTCTCTTCGCCTCGATGGAACAGGCGATTGAAACGTTCCGTGCCGAAAAGCCCGGCATTCTTGATCAGGATCTTCCGCCTTTCGTGATTGAGCGCAACGGCAAAGCGATCGGCCCGGTTGTCGATGGCGACAGCGTCGTCTTTTTTAACTTCCGCGGCGACCGCGCGCTCGAAATCACAAAAGCGTTCGAGGCCGACGAGCTTAAAGAATTTGACCGCGGCCCCAAGCCAAAAGTGAACTATGCTGGCATGATGCAGTATGACGGCGACCTCGGCATTCCGCGCAATTATCTGGTTACGCCGCCCGCCATCGACCGCACGATGGGCGAATACCTTGCCGCGACCGGCGTGTACCAACTGGCCATCAGTGAGACGCAGAAATACGGCCACGTCACCTATTTCTTCAACGGCAACCGCGCCGAAAAATTTAACGAGGCGCTCGAAGACTACATCGAAATCAAGTCCGACGTCTGCCCGTTCGAAGAAAAGCCGCGCATGAAGGCCGATGAAATTACCGCCGCCGTGGTGAAGGCCATTGAAAGCGGCAAATATCAGTTTATCCGCCTCAACTATCCCAACGGCGACATGGTTGGCCATACCGGCGTCTTTTCCGCTGTCACCATCGCGGTCGAAGCGGTAGACGAAGGTCTTGGCAAGCTCAAAGCCGCAGTTGAAAAGGTCAAGGGCATCATGGTGATCAGCGCCGACCACGGGAACGCCGACGACATGTATGAACACGACAAAACTGGCGCGGTGAAGCGTGGCAAAGACGGACAGCCTCAGGCTAAGACCGCGCACTCGCTCAATCCGGTTCCGGCAATCGTTTACGATCCATCCGGCGCTTCCAAAGCTCGGATTTCGGCGGCGAAAGGACTGGGGGTCAGCA
>JBAWXO010000219.1:0-3971 GCA_037144035.1 Kiritimatiellales bacterium | reverse complement strand
CCCAAAAACTACACCCTTCAGTTCAACAGCGACTTCTCCATCAAAGGAGACTGACAAGATGTGCGGCACTCCTCCATCATGAGAGTGTGCCCCGATTTGCACCATCCATCGACCGTTTGCTCCGGCAATCGTGGCTCCGACCGTCACACCGTCCAACTTAACAACGACCTGCTTACCTTGTACTGCGTGCCCCCAAACAGGGACATTTACATCCCGTTGCAAAACCATGTTGTCATAGAACAAGGGATGCACAGAACTCTGGTATTCAGCAATCCCGGCAATCTCAGTCCATGTGGATGCGGTTAGAATCGCGTCTACCGCTGCATAATCGGTCGATCCTGCTGGCTGAAAATCTCCAGTTGCCTGAAACCGCAGCGCATCGATTGAAGAAAGGTTGATCGGTGCATTTTCGATATCCGGCCTCGCTTCATCAAAGTGATTAAGGCCGGTTGCATCGTACCAAATACTCATTGTCTGTGTATCCAGATTGGCTTTGGCAATGGCAGAAATCCATCCGACTGGAGCCAGACGGGTTGCCCCAGCCACTTTTGACCGACCTGCGGGAGGAAGCGCCCCGCCATGCCCCAGGCCAAGCCCTGCTACCTGAGCGCCAGAGCTATCAACAAATCCAAGGCCGAGAACGGCCCCTGCATTTTTATTCAAGTGCCGCAGATCATACTTCACATCGTATCGCAAATAACGAACCCCAGAGGTCTGCGTCATAACTGCCGCATCCAGCACCGCACCATTTGTCCACATTCCCGTCAGCGCCGGATCCGAATGTGTACACACCAGACCCCCAATCCCATCGGTCTCTAAAAAGCCAGCCCCGCCGGCTTCGAATACGGTTTGCTCGGCACCTGAATTGGTGGCCCCGGATAACGTCATTCCGGCCGGGTCATTCGAAAACGTCCACTCATTTAATACGGCCGCTGGCACCATTTTTGATGACATCAAAATTAGGAAGATGATCCATCTAACTGTCTTCATGTTTTTCATTCTCGTTCCCACTCCGATCATCAGTCCGCTGTTATGCCGAATAACTCAATAAAGGGGGTTGCATTACGAATCACGAGGTTGTCCAGCGAGCCATTTAAAAATAGACCCACACTTCCATCGCTTCGCCGCAAACCGCCGATTCCCAGCGGCGCATCGGATGGCATCAGTGAAATGGTCGAAACGGCGGCGGAAGTTGCCCCCCCATAAAGCATCTGTGCGATACCATTAACGTAAATTGAGACAGACGAACCGTCCCAAATAATTGAAACGTTCTGCCAACCGGCATCTGCAGATAAAGCCGAGCCCGCTGTTTTGACCGTGGAATAGAGACCGCTCGCTGCATCCTGCAATTGAATGGCGATGATATTTCCCGGAAGGAGATAGATATTGTACGACAGATTGATATGTCCGTTACGAACCAAAACAGCCGTGGCGATTGCATCGGCCGCCAAATCCACATCAAAAATCACACTCAACTTGGAAAACCCGGAGCCGAGAGCCTTGGTATTGCCCTCATCCACTTCAAGAATTCCGCTGATTCCAGCGAACCCGGCCGCAGTCTCGGTAGCACTGCCGACCACATAGACGGGATTGTTTATATTATTTGCGGAGGGCACGGCAAGGAGGGCGAAAACTGAGTCGGCAGAAGAAACGATATCCGCGCCCACAGAACCTTCATCAAAACTCCAAGCAGCGCCGCGCTCAACCGGATCGGCCTTGCTGATCACGATGTTATCGAGTGATCCATTAAACAGCTGGCTGATGCTTCCATCCGTTCGGCGCAAACCGCCGATTCCCATCGGGGCATCGGATTGTTTTAACGAGGCCGTCGCAATGGTGGCCGCCGTCCCGCCCGTGCTCAGTGTCTGCGCAACTCCATCGACGTAAATCGAAACAGATGAGTTTTTCCAGACAACTGAAACCGTCTGCCATCCGGTATTTGCAGATAACGCTGCTCCGGCGGTTCTCACCGCTGAATAAACTCCGCTTACGGCATCCTGCAGCTGAACGCCAATGATATTTCCGGACAAGAGGTAAATATTAAACGGCATATTGATATGCCCGTTGCGCACCAGAACCGTCGTCGCCGTCACATCTGCGGCCAAATCCGCATCAAGGGTAACCGTCAGCGCTGTGAAGCCAGCGCCGAGAACCCCCGAATTATCAGTGACTTCAAGAATTCCGCTAATCCCGCCGAATCCCGCCGCAGTATTCCCGCCGTTGCCTGCTGCATATTTTGGATTTGCACTGTTTTTTGCCGCTGGCACCGCGATGAATCCGGAAATAGAATCGACAGCCGAAACGATGGCAGATCCCACTGTGCCGCCATTAAAATTCCAAGATGCCACAACTTCTGCATGTCCTGTCGCATAAAAAAGTATGCTAAAAACACAAAGCTTTCTGATCATCGACCGATTCATTACAAACTCCTTTTGCACGTTAAAGCAATGGTTAGTGTATCCGTCGGTCGGTATCACACAATGCGCCCAAACCATTATTTATAGCATCAGACAACGA
Organism: Kiritimatiellales bacterium; assembly: GCA_037144035.1. Lineage (GTDB taxonomy): Bacteria > Verrucomicrobiota > Kiritimatiellia > Kiritimatiellales > Tichowtungiaceae > Tichowtungia. The sequence continues at coordinate 1,454 of JBAWXO010000219.1, read as the reverse complement.
TATCAGACACCCTCTAGGCGGTTTATTGCACCGGCCATACCCCGCTTGTAATCGGGCGAAGCTCAAACGCTGCGGGATCAATCACAACATGCTTCATGCGAAGACGATTCCACGTATAAAGTATGTGAACCAATCCGTCGGCGGATTGAATGACTGCCGGATAAGAATATTCCCCCGGCTCATCTTCAAGTACCAATGCTGCCTGCCAGCTGATCCCGTCTTCAGACACCGCAATATTCAATGGGGTGCGGGGCCCCCCCCAACTGCCTGCCGGTATGCCTTGGTGATTATAAACCAACAGTTGCCTGCCATCGGCGAGAGTGGCCGCGTCTATTCCGGAATTATTATTCGGCAAACTTGTCGACTCCAACGCCGACCACGTCAGCCCGTTATCGCTGGATCGGGTTGTTATAACGGCCCCAGTTTGTGAACGGGCGAGCGCCTGTAATCGTCCGCCTGGATAAGTAAGAATTGTCGGCTGAATCGCACTGATCGCGCCGTACGGCGTGTACGCAGACGCCAGCCAAGTCTGCCCGTAATCGCGCGTGCGGTCGAATTTGAGCCGGCCGCTGTTGTCAGGACAAAGCAGTGTGCCGTCAGCAAGCAGGACGGGTTTATTCTTGGTTGCGCCGCGAATCGTGCCGGGCAGACGAACCGGCGCGGACCAGGCCTGTCCTCCATCCTGACTGGTTTGCAGAGTGCCCAAAAGTTTATCCAGCGTTCCTCCCATATAAAACAGAAGCATCGGCCCGTTGGCAGGATATTGAAACAGCACCGGGTTGAATGTCGCGCTGGGTGTCCCGTTACTGTATGTCCCGTGTCCTACCTCATGCGGTATTGCCCAATTCGTGCCGTCAAATACACTTTGCCAGATGCCGACATCGATATGCCCCTCATGTGTTCCGCCAAACCATGCGGCGACGATAGCACCGTCCGAACGCTGCGCCAGTGTTCCCGCATGGCACTCGGGTGTTACCGGCGGATCATAGACAAAGCGCATGTTGAGAAACCCGGGCTGGTTGGTCAAATGTGTTCCGGTCATCACAGCCGGATCAGAAAGCGGCAATCCGCTGACCGAAAGCAGTTCCGGACGGTCAACACTGATACGAACATTATCTATATGGCCGCAAAACCGCTGTCCGATATTGTTCTCGGCGCGATAGATCCCGCCGATACTCAGCGGTCCCTGGGTGTCGGTTAAAACTCCCAATTCAGGTGCGGACCAGGCCACGACACGGTCCACCGCCAGATGACTGTTATAAATTCCGGCACTGCTGTCCCAGACGGCTTCAATATGATGCCAATTTTCGTCGACGAAAATTTTGTTTTTGCTCTTTATAACCAGTATGCCTGTATTCGTTTTGATCCGGAAGTTGACGAATCCATCCTGTCCAATATACAGCTGGTAGCCAAACTCGCCTTCGACTTTGCTCAAAACCTGCATTTGCTGTCCG
>JBAWXO010000218.1:0-3973 GCA_037144035.1 Kiritimatiellales bacterium | reverse complement strand
TGCGGTGAGAGAGGGGTTAAGGATAAATGCCGAATGCGTGGTGCCGGGCAGGTTATTCAGAACCGAGCGGCAGATAGTGGTTTTTCCGCAGCCGACTTCTCCGGTGAGGACAATGAACCCTTTGCGTTGTTCAACGCCGTAGAGCAGGGAGTCGAAGGCTTCGCGGTGGCGGTCGGAAAAGAAAAGGAAACGCGGGTCGGGCGTCACGTTGAACGGAAACTCATTGAGCTGGAAAAAATCGAGGTACATGTTTTTAAACCGCAGAAAACTGTCTGTTTATACGACGCTCCGACGTCCCGGACAAGGAGGTTATACGACGGCATCATCTATTTGAGCCGTCCAGCTACGGGCAACGTCCAGGAAAGTTCAATCCGAGCATTGGGTCGAAGCCGAACATGAGGTTCATGTTCTGCAGCGCGTTGCCGGCCTGACCTTTCATCAGATTATCGATATGCGAAATCACCCGCACCCGGTTATTCCGTTCGTCCACATCCACAATCAGGTTGCAGAAGTTGGTTCCGCTGACCTGCGCGGTGCCGATGTTCGCCTTATTATCGAAAATCCGCACAAACGGCTTATCGGCATAAAACGCCTTGTAAGCCTCCATCAGCTGTTTAGCACTCATCGTTTCGTTGAGATTTGCGTAGAGACAGGAAAGGATGCCCCGGCAGAGCGGCAGAACCTGCGCGGTCATGGTGATCTGAATTTTCACGCCAGCCAGCGCACTCAATTCCTGCTCAATTTCAACCATATGCTGGTGTCCGGCCAGTTTGTAGGCGTTGATCTGCTCATACCGCGCGGGGTAATGGAACGTCGCCGCCGGCTTTTTGCCCGCTCCGGACACGCCAGTTTTGCAGTCGCAGATAATACTCTTCGGGTCGATCAGCTTCTTTGCCGCCGCCGGCGCGAGGCCGAGGATGCAACTCACGGCGAAACATCCGGGGTTCCCGGCCAGTTTCTGTTTTTTACCGAACGGATGAAGCTCAGAGAGTCCGTACACGGTTTGAGGCAGAAGCTCCGGCTCGGCATGGACTGGATTTTTTCCGATAAAATTGGCATAAGCGCTGTATTTCTCCGGTGTCGTGAACCGGAAGTCGCCACTGTAATCTACCACATGAGCGCCTTTGGCCAGCTCGTCCGCAGCCGTCTGCATGCCGACGCCGTCGGGCGTTGCGAAGAAAACCGCATCGTAGGTCTCCTGTGCTTTCGGGTCGTCCGGCGTCCGGATCAGCTCGTCGCAAAACCCTTTCAGATGAGGATAAAGATCGCTCATCTTCATGCCGGTTTCGGTCGCGGCCACCAGACAGCCGATTTTAAATTCCGGATGCTGCAGGAGCAATTCCGTGATTCCCACGCCACCGTAACCGCCAGCTCCAATAATTTTTACGCTCTTCATTTTAAAATCTCCGCTCGCCTAAATCGATAATCCCGCTAATATAGACCCTGCGGTTTCAGTGCCAAGAACTAAAAGAGAGAGGACGCAGGTGAAAATCGGTATCATATCCGATACGCATGGTCAGGTGGATCTGGCTTTGGCCGCCGCCCGCGAATTCATCTTTCGCGGCATCGAGGCGGTTGTCCACTGCGGTGATGTCGGCTCCGAAATGGTTCTCACTGAAATGGCCGCGCTATTTCAGGCAATCGACATTCCTCTTTATGTCGTGCTTGGCAATACCGACTGCCATACCGACCTTAAATCTTATCCCGGTGATACCGGCATCAACCTGCTTGGCCGTTTTGGCGAACTCGATTTAGCCGGACGAAAGATCGCCGTGCTCCACAGCGACGATGAACCTCGGCTGATGGAAGCCGTCGAATCTCAGAATTACGATTACGTTCTGTTCGGGCACACCCACGTCTGCCACGACAAAAAACATGCCCGGACGCGCATGGTGAATCCCGGTGCCGCCGGACGGGGGATGCATCCTTCCTGTGCCGTGCTCGATCTCGTCGAAGATGTTCTCACCTTCTTCAGCATCCGGCGCAACGAATAAGCTCTCCTGCGATCAGTTCCGCGCCGCCGGAGGCAAGCCGACCCGAGGATCCCGATGCAGCGATGACGTATATTTATTGACAGCCGGAACCGGCAGGAGAAGTATACGTCGGTATTCTGTAGTGATTTCCCCGATAGTCTGAAAGGGAAGGTTGATATGAGATCAGTAGAAATGCTTGGTGCGGTAGTCGCGGGTTTTGTTCTGCTGGCTTTCACACCGGTTCTGGCGGGTACCGTTGGCGACGACTTCAACGATAATGCCAAAGATACGGCCAAATGGGGCACTGATGATTCTTTCGGTTCGTCCGCTACTTTGCAGGAAGCGAACGGACATTTGCAGTTTGGCGGCAACAGCCCATCAGCGGACATTCGCGCAGGGATCGTAAGACCCTGGATTTACAGTCACGGGAGTTATACCTCGAATTGGGAGGTTGCGGTGGATGTGCATGTGGGCGCTCTGTCGCTGCAACAAAACGACGAAATCGAGATGTTTCTCGCCGTTGTTCCCCCTGATCGAGTGGTATATGAAAATAACTTTACGATGAATCTCGACCTCGGCTCGGACTCACAAGGTTCTTATCGCGGTTATTATAGTTCGATGCAGATGAATGGAACCGAGGTGGGCAATGAGGATTGGGTTGACACTACAGATCTGCAGGGAAGAGTGAGTATTAGATTTGATGCTACGACCAAGGTGCTGTCCTCTTATTATAACGGGACTCCGTTGGGTTCGAATGCTGTCCCCAGTGGTTGGGGAATGACTGAGAGTTCAACTTTTCGTTTTGCGTTGGGCGGCTCATTAGGTTCCTCATCAGACAGCGAACCATTCAACGGCATGAGCTATTCAGGAACGAACGTATACGCCGACAACTTCGCGTTGACCGACACGGGGCTCTTGCCGGAAACGGGTATCTCGCCGGAAGATGAACTGGCCATCAGGAATGGTTTCGCCGCCGCGATTGAAGCATACAACGCCCAAAATTCGGAACTTTTTGCTGCGCGCATTTCCGACGCGTACCTCAATGATGGCGACACCAAGATTTCTCTGATCGCGGACATGCTAAGTCCGGACTGGCAGCCTATGTCCTATACGATGGATACACCCTTGTCCGCCGGAGTGGGGTTGGCAACGGCCGTCATCCACTGGGGCAACGGCGAAATCGGGTTGGAGACATTTTGCAAAGAAGGTGATACGTGGCTCTTATACGGCAACCAAAATAAATATTTGGTCAATTTGATCACCAGCCACAACGCGGACAACTACAGCCTGGTGCTCAGCGTGGAAGACACCTCTAACACCATCAGTTACGTGGAAGTTCTCGGCCCCGGCCTTACCAACAGCATCAGCCTGAATTATCAGTCCGGAGACATCGATGAATCACCATCCTGGGTTTCTTGGAGCGTGGGCGCGTCCACAAGCAACCTCTTCCCCCAATTTGTGTATACAAATCGCCCGGCGATCGGAGCGGAGTACACGTTAACCATCCATGAAACAACCAGCAACATAGTAACGCAGACTGCGCGCATTACCGGATATGTGGAAATTTTTGCCACCAATCTCTCGCCCGCCGCCGGAAGCACGATCACGAATGCCCATCCTGTTTTTTCCTGGAACGACGGCGGCCTTTCAAGCAGCGTTCAATTGTTCATGGTGCCCAGCAACGGAATCATACATGAATTTGTATGGGAATCAGAGACCTCGGCGATAAGCCCTCTGACTTACAATGGGCTAGAACTTCAGTCCGGCACAAATTACTGCCTGCATTTTGACCTGAGGGACGGTTTTGGGAATTCTTCGGTTACTTCGGCGCGGTTCCTGTATCAGGCTGCGGTTTCGGCAAAGATCATCGGTTTGAGCGGCAATCTTGCCTTTGGGAATGTAACAACAGGAACAACGGCCACAGCGCTAATGACCATTACTAATAGCGGCAACACGGCACTGACGGTAACGAGTATTACGTATCCAACCTGTTTCAGCGG
>JBAWXO010000217.1:0-4027 GCA_037144035.1 Kiritimatiellales bacterium | reverse complement strand
GCCCGTATATTCAGTTTCGCTGGAATTTCACCGGAGAGTTCAATATTGAGCGGACTCCGTATATGGAGTGGATCGGCGAAAAAGACACCGACTGGAGCGAAGCCCGCCGGATGTATTTTTATCCGGACAAAACCGGTCAGATCACGGATGCCACCGGGATGTATCATTCGATCTTGCCGCTTTACCGCCATCCGGAATGGAACGGACAGATCAAGCGCATCCGTTTCTGTCTGGCCCCGGGCGGCTCGGAACAGACCTTTTTTGTGAATTCGATTTTCACCCACTGGGATACGCGGCATCTGGTCAACAACGCGATCTACATCAAGGCGGCCTGGGAATATTTCCGCTGGACCGGCGATCTTGATTTTCTGCGGCAGATTCTGCCGAACCTGCGTATCGCCGTGCGCTATATGACCGAAGAGGGGCATGCGCTGGAAATCGGCAACATCCGTTGCACCTGGCCGGGCCATGACGGACGTCCGGGATACGATGTCGCTACCGACGGAAAGAAAACCTTTCATAACGGCCACGGCAAAGGCGGGAACTATTGGGATCTGCTGCCGCTGGGCAGGGACGACTTGTACACCACGACCCACTACTATGCCTCACTGCTGGTGATGGCGCGCATCGAGGAGCTGGTTGTGCGGAATTCAGGCTGGTCCATGCCGTGGAGTTTCCAGACATTGAATCCGGACTTTTTGCGGCAACACGCGGCCAAAGTGAAAGTGACCGCCAATCAAAAATTCTGGAATGAAAAAACCGGACGGTTCGTCGGTTGTGTCGACGCCGACGGCATTTCGTACGACTACGGATTTACATTTGTTAATCTGGAGGCCGTTCATTACGGCATCGCGAACGATGATCATGCCCGGCAGGTTCTGGAGTGGGTGAACGGCGACCGGAAAGTTTTCAGTGACACATCTCGGGGCAGTGATATTTATGCCTATCGCCTCGCGCCGCGGGCGACCACCAAACGTAACGTGGAGTGGTATGCCTTTGCGTGGAGCGCCCCCGAAACGCGGCCGTTCGGCGGACAGGTGCAGGACGGCGGCGCTGTGCTGGGGTTCTCCTTCTATGATATCATGAGCCGCATCAAAACCCTTGGCGCGGATAACGCGTGGAAGCGGCTGATGGAAATCCGCGCATGGGACGAAGAAGTCGCGAAGTACGGCGGCTACCGCAAATATTACAAAGACGGGAAGGGCGGCACGACCCTGCAGGGTGGTAACACAGCCGGCGGCGTCGGCATCGACTTTGAGTTTACCGAAAGCAGCATGCTTTCTGCCGTTGTTCCGCTCGGCTTCATGGGAATTCAGCCCGATGGCGATGTACTGAATATCGAACCGAACCTGCCGCAGGCCTGTCCGGAAATGACGGTTCGTAACATCCGCTATCACGGGGTTCCGATGGACATTACCGTTACCAGAGACATGGTTCGTGTCGTGCTTAAAGACAAGCCGGCGACTTCAGTCGGTATGCGCTTTAACGGGAAGGCTGAGTCATGGAGCGCTCCAGGGGAATATACGATTTCAAAATAAGCAGGGGTGGGGCGGAATGAAATCAAGTCGGCAAAATCGGTTGTTAACTTTTATGCTGGCGGGGGTCTCTGGCGGTTGTGCCGCATCTGCGGCGCCGCCGCCGAAAATCATTTATATTATGGCGGATGACCAGCGGTTCGACACGCTGGGGTGCAACGGAAATCCGGTGCTGAAGACGCCGAATATCGATAAGCTGGCGGAACGGGGAACCCGGTTTACTCAGGCGTTCACCCCGTCACCGATCTGTTGCATCAGTCGTGCCTGTGTTCTGACCGGGCAGTATGCCAGACGGCACGGCGTGAATAATTTTGAAACTCAGATTCCGGATCTGAAAAAAACCTATCCGGGCATCCTGCAGAAAAGCGGCTATTACATCGGCTTCATCGGCAAGTGGGGGACGGATGAAAACAAAAAGGAATATTTCCAACGCGTCGCTTTGTTCTTTGATTTCTGGGGCGGTTCGATGGGTCAGTCGAACTACTGGCACGAAAGGGACTGCCGTTTCGTAAAGAATAACGGCACCACGGACCGGGCAGAATTTTTCTGCGACTGCCCGCCGGATGCGCAGGGTGCCAGCGGGGAGCAGATTCGGGTCGGGCGCAAAAATATCAAGGATCCGATCCATCAGGATGTAGATGTGATTCCTCTGAAAGTCAGCCAGTTTCTGGCGCAGCGCGATGCAGACAAACCATTTTGTCTCTCCATAAGTTTGAAGGGGCCGCACGGACCGTGGGGGGATTATGCCGACGAGGTGAAGGATTTGTTCAAGGACACTCCGATGCCGATCAAGGCTTCGGTAAATGTCGAGGATGCCGGAAGCCGTCCGGAGTTTCTGAAAAAGTCACTGATGAATCCGCAGCGCGGGGCCAAGCTGGTGCGCGATACAAGTCTGCATGGGTTTCTTCAGGAAGAAACCCGTGCCTATTACCGCCTGATCGCCGGACTTGATCTGTGCATCGGGAAAATCCTGGATGAGCTTAAACAGCGCGGGCTGGATCAGAACACTGTGATTATTTATACGTCCGATAACGGACACTTTCTTGGAGAGCATGGCTTTGACGGCAAGTGGCTGCTCTATGAGGAGGCTGCGCATCTTCCGTTGATCCTCTGCGATCCGCGCAATCCGGTCGCTGCGCAAGCCAGTGACGCGTTGGCGCTGCTGACCGACATGGCTCCGACCATGCTGGATCTGGCCGGCGTGAATATTCCTGCCGATATGCAGGGCAAGAGCCTTCTGCCGCAGACGACCCATCCGTCAACACCACTGCGCGATGCATTTTTTATGGAGCATTTATACGGGCACGGAGCCGTAGCACCGAATCACATCGAGCGCTCGGAAGGGGTGCGCACCTGGCAGTGGAAATACATCAACTACATCGAACAAGCCGGGCCGCAGGCCGAAGAGCTGTACGATTTGGAGAAAGATCCGCTGGAAATGAAGAATCTGTCGCAAAATCCGGAATATAAGCAACAGCTCGAAAGGTTGAAGAATCAACGGGAAACTTTTCGGAAGGAATTAAAGTAGAATGAAGCGTATCGGTTATCTGTTTTTCGTTACGGTACTGGCTGGTCATGCTCAGGGAGAACCGTGGCCGGCGGCGGATGGACTGGGCCGCGAAGTGGTCGGTGACGGGGTGCAGAAATTGGCTGCGGGTTTCAAGGTTAAATCGGCGGGCACCGCCGCCGCGGTGTTTTTGTCATAACAGTCCGATCGATGGTCGTAAATAGTGAGAGTCTGATTTCGCGTTTTGTAGTACAATAGCCTCGGTAGAGGTGACGGGAGACGCACGGGGCGTGTCCATAGGAAATAGGGAAAAAATAATGAGCACCGCCGGTTTAATTTTGATTGCCGCAATCGGTTTCGCGGGACAACAGCCAAATGATTTCCGGAAGATGGACAAAAATACGGACGGATTGGCAACCCTAGAAGAGATCGATGCATGGTTTAAGTGGCGGGCTGAGACGTTTCCGGAAAAATTTACCTATCAACCTGATCAGCCCAGGAAAACTCTCGAAAAACTTGATGGAAATGGTGACGGCGCGCTGAGCCTTGAGGAATGGGTTAAATAATTCAAGGTGTAAACGCACAGCAAGATGATTGTAACGGTGATCCGCCAGGTGCTGTTTGCCTGGGCGGCGAAAGGAAGCCCCTCATGATGGAATGGATTCAGAGCAGAACGATGAAAAAAACTCGCGCGCTGGCATTGGGCGCAATGGTATTGTTGATGGCCTCCGGTGTTTCGGCGCAGGTTCGTTTTGATGCGCCGCTGGTTAGCTGGACCAATAACAATGCGACGGGGTGGACCACTGGAGGCGTCGCCGCCAATTTGAAAACCAAGGGCGGCCTGCTCTTCTTCGAAGTCCACGCCGGGCTGAACCTCCTGCAGTCGCCCGACAATCTCGGATTGTCCAGAGACCAGTACAGCCATGTTGAATTCGAGCTGCGCAACAAGTCGGGCGCCGGACAGGCCACGCTCTATTTCATTACC
>JBAWXO010000216.1:0-4028 GCA_037144035.1 Kiritimatiellales bacterium | reverse complement strand
CCTTATGGCGGCTTGCGCGCTATAACACCCTGCTGGCGGTAAAAAGCAAAGATGACGGCTGTTTCATGGGCCTTCCGTCGCCGGCGGCCGCCAGCATGATTTACAGTGCCGGGTTGATTCTGCCGGGGCTTGATTTCGGCCCGCATCTGCTTTTTTACTTTTCGCTGGGATACGCCTTTCTCACCGGCCTGCTGATGGTGAGCGATGTCCCCTATCCGCATGTGCGACGCTGCGTCTCCGGCGAACCGCGCGTGCTCAGTTTCGTTTTTGTCTGCGTGGTACTCGGCTCCGTTGCGATGTTCCGTTCAACCGCCATGGTCATCTGGGCCTATATCTATTTCCTGGTCGCCCCGCTGGCCGAACTGCTGGTGAGGAAAAGAGCCGGACGGCCCGCGCTGGCGCTCCTGTTCTTTCCGTTCGGCAGAAGGCGAAGACCCCGCACTAAATAAACTCCGGCATTCCTGCCGCGGTTTCCAATGGCCGGAAAGTCCTCTGTGCTGTTCCCCTTTATACGAAAGGATCCCATGACTAAACCCAGACCAAAAGAAGAGAATCCGCTGATCAGCATCATGCTGAATGTCGTTATCCCCGTCATTATTCTCACCTACCTGAGCAAAGATCAATATCTCGGCCCGGTCTGGGGACTGGTCGTTGCGCTGATTCTGCCGATCGGCTACGGAATCCACACGCTGATCAAGGAGAAGCGCGCGGACTTTGTTTCCATCATCGGCATCATTAGCGTCCTGCTGACGGGCGTGTTCGGCATTCTGCAACTCCCCAGAATGTGGATGGCCTGCAAAGAGGCCGCCATCCCGCTGATCATCGGGCTGGCGATTGTGATTTCTCTGAAAACCCCCTATCCGCTCATCAAAAAAATGCTGATGAGCGAAAAACTTTTCAATGTGCCGTTGCTCCACGAAAAACTGAGCGAACTCGGCAATGAAGCAAAGTTTGAAAAGCGGCTGGTCGGTCTGACCTGGGGTTTTGCCTCTTCCATGTTTCTTTCGGCGATATTGAATTTCGGACTGGCCATGGTGATCCTGAAAAGTTCGCCGGGCACCCCGGAATACAGCGCCGAAATCGGAAAGATGATGGGGCTAAGCTACATCGTCGTGATGATTCCCAGCATGACTGTAATGATTCTCGTGCTGATGGCACTGATCAAAACGCTAACCCATCTCACCGGATTGAAGATGGACGATCTTCTCGCCGAGCATCTGCAGGAAGGGAAAAAAGACGTCGAAATGTCTGAAGGTCAAAAAGTCGAAAGTCGCGATTCGGAACCATCCTGACACTGCAGTCTTCGACCTTGGACTTTCAGACCTTTGACTTTGGACTGAGCCGCAGGCTCGCTCAGATAATCAGTCCGCCTTCTTTTTTCAGATCCGCCGGTGTAATAATCTTATTGGCCTGTTCGCGCTGATACTGCTGCGCTTCTTCGATCATTTTATTCATGGCGTCTTCCATCGCCTGCGGGAATTTCAGCACGGCTTCTTCAAGCGTCTTAGCATCAATAGCGCCTTGCAGCGGAAGCGGTCCGTGCGGGCTCATCAGCTGGGTGTGCCCGCTGAAAATCGGCTTACGTGAAGTGTCTTCGGAACCGTCGAGTTTGACCGGCACCAGCCTGCGGATGCCGCCGGTTTTCAGGTCGGTGTACGATTCTTCGCGGTAGAGATTGGCCATGTCCATTTTGACATCGCTCAGTTTTTCGGGCTCGCTCATAAAAATTCCTTTCTGAAATGAGCGGGGATTAAGCCATAGAAGCCGGCACGGGGAAACCCTGTTTTTAGGTTTTATTTTAAAACCGGACGGCCTATGCTCAGAGCACTGAACAAGGAGGCTACCTATGAGCAGCAAACCAGCCGGATTCGTCGGAAAAACACAGCAGTTTCTTAACCGCGACCTCTGGGATCTCGAACTCGATTCTCTTTCAAAAGCCCGCCGCTGCGGACTGAAATTTCTGCGCGTCTGCATGCTGGTTCTCAAAGGCTTCAAAGAGGATAAATGTCCTATTCACGCCTCGTCCCTGACCTTCACCACCGTTATGGCGATGGTTCCGCTGCTCGTCATCCTTTTCGCCATCGCCAAAGGTTTCGGCTTCGAACAGGTCAGCGGAATGCTGCTGCAGAAGACCGCCGATATGCCTCCGGCTTTTCAGGATGCGGTCAAAACCATTCTCGCAACCGTCGGATCTGCCAGCGCCGGAGCTCTTGGCGGCCTCGGGGTGGTTTTCTTTCTCTGGGCGGCCATCAAAATGCTCAGCAGCATTGAGGATACCTTCAACATCGTCTGGGGCATCAAAACTCCGCGCGTTTTCATCGACAAGGTGCGCAATTACATCGTTATTCTGGTTGTTGCGCCGATTCTGCTGATTGTCGCGAACGCCGGACTTCCTGTCATCATGGGCTTTGCTCACAAACTGACCTGGATGGGCCCGTTCGTGAAATTCGCGCTGCAAACGATTCCGGTATTCGTCATGGCGTTCACCTTCACCTTCGTCTACATCATGATGCCCAACACCAAAGTTAAATTTTCTTACGCCTTTACCGGCGCATTCGTCAGCGCCGTGCTTTCCGCTCTCTTCCAGGTCGCTATCATTAAACTGGGCGTCCTCGCTACGAGTGCCAACAAAACCTATGGAACATTGGCCGCGATTCCGCTGTTCCTTTCCTGGGTTCAAATCAGCTGGCAGATCATGCTGCTCGGCGCGGAAGTCGCCTTTTCCATCCAGAACGCCGGAACCTATGCCCGTGAACGTCTCGCCGTCAACCCCAGCGCCCGCTCGCGCCTCTGCCTCGCCTTCGCCCTCATGAAAAAAATAACGGACGCCTTTGAAACCGGCAGAGCACCGTTCGATACCATCGCCTACGGCACGGCCAACCGCGTTCCCGTCCGGCTCATCAACGACGTCATTTCCATTCTAGCGAAAAACGGACTCGTCGCCGAAGCCGCTGAACAGAAGGGCTGCTACACCCTGCTCCGCGACCCCGCCGATGTTTCCGCCCGCGCCATCGCCGACGCCATCCTCAACGAAGGCGCCGACCCGAACGAACTCGGCATGAAAGACGACTTCCCGCTGTTCGGAAAAATCACCGGCGAAAGTTTCCAGACGCTGGAAAAGCAAATCCTCAAGAGCTTTTAGGAATTTTATTTGGAGGGCGCGGTTCCACCCGCGCCGTTCCGGTCGGCGTGGACTCGACCAAAGGGAAAGAGGCTTGAGCCTGCGAAAGCAAGAAGCAAAGCGACTGGCAACCCGCCCCTCCATTCAAAACCCTTCCACAAAAAATCCGCCCCGTAAATCCGGGGCGGAGCGCTCAAAGATATTTTTACCAAGGTCTGGAAAAGCCGCTTTCCCGGTCAGCCGATAAGAACGATTTGCCCGGCACCAGCCCGTTCAATGGCGGCCAGAATTTCCGGAACCAGCGACTGGATCGTTTCGTAGCGGCTGTTCAACGCCCGAAGCACGATAATGCACAGCGACGACCTATTCAGGTTTTGCTGGAAAACAAGGTTGCTGTCCATTGTCAGCAGAACATCGAACTCTTCACCCGCGAGGTCAAGCAGTTCTGCGTCTGTAACACCAGCCCAGCCTTGACGGGGAACGGTTGTAACGCTGTGTCGGTTCAGATCGCGAACCAGACGGCGGGGCAGGCATTCATCGAGAAGGATTTTCATCTCAAGCCGTTGCAAGCAGCGTCTCTTTTGTCATTTCAAGAAAAGCCACAATCTGGCTGCGGGCGACAGACGGAAAATCGGAAAGAAACAGATCAATCGAATCGCCGGCTTCCAGCGAATCAATCAGCGTTTTTACCGGAACACGCGTTCCGGCAAAGACGGTCGTGCCGCCTAGGATTGCGGGATCGGACGAAATGGCAGTGTTCTTTTTCATACCGAAATAATCACATGTTATCGCGTAAATGGCAAGTTCCACAAAAAATCCGCCCCGGAAATCCGGAGCGGATCGTTAAAGTGAAAAGCGTTAAAATTAACGACGCAACGCGGAACGGCGTGCGCGGTGAATGGCCATA
>JBAWXO010000215.1:0-4038 GCA_037144035.1 Kiritimatiellales bacterium | reverse complement strand
GACGCAGCCGTCCACCGTCAACGTCAGGTCATCCTTTGCCTTACCCATCGGAAGCTGTTCCTATCTGGCCATATCTGAATTTCCGAATCATCAAAGAATCAAATAGTCCTATTGTCCACCGCGCACCGGCCACACGAAGTAGTTAAGGGTCTTATTGAAGCTAAATACGTCGCCATTGCCCAGACTCACGCCCCACGCGCTGCCTGTGGCGTAAGCGTAGGACGTACCCGACCAATAGATGTCGAACTGCACACCGGCAAAGGGGTGTCCGGCTGGCAGCGCCGGAGAATACGTTCCGCAGCTCACCAAGCTCTCCAGTTCTTTAATGCTCGGCAGCCGCCAGTCGGAGTGGCCGGCATAGACCAGGTTGTTGCAGAAATCCAAGGCAACTGTCCAATTCGTTGCTCCGGAGTTACCGGAGAGTGCGTGCGGCGCTTGCGCCCACTCCAGCCCGGTCAGGTTGTCGACCACCGTCCCGTCACTGAGGTTTGTGAAGCGAGGATTGGGCCACGCCACTCCGGATTCAAGTTCGCCGTCGTCCCCCGGGCGGTAACTGGTGGTCTGGCCGGTTTTCGGAACCGGAGAGGCCGTCTCCGCGAAAAGGCACTGCCCCCCTATTAAGAATATCGTCAAAGCAGCTGCTGCTGTTCTCATTCAAACTTCTCCGCTATTCATCATTCTGAACTCATCCAGCATTATTTCTTTTACTGTTCACCGCGCACGGGCCACACGAAGTAGGCGTGGGCGGCCTTGCCGAGGCTTTCTACGGAGCCATAATACATATCCACGTACCACGCGAAGCCTGTATTGCTCGCGCTGGATGTGCCCGACCAGTAGCCGTAGGTCTGCACACCGGTAAATGGATATCCGGTAGTCAACGTTGGAAAATACCGTCCGTAATCCACCAGACTCATCAACTCCTTGCGGGACGGCAGTCGCCAGTCGGAATGGCCTGCATAGACCAGGTTGTTGCAGAAATCCACGGCAGCATTCCAATTCGTTGCTCCAGAGTTGCCGGAGAGTGTGTGCGGCGCTTGCGCCCACTCCAGCCCGGTCAGGTTGTCGGCTACCGTCCCGTCACTGAGGTTTGTGAAGCGGGGGTTAGGCCGTGCCACTCCGGGTTCAAGGTCGCCGTCGTCCCCCGTGCGGTAACTGGTGGTCTGGCCGGTTTTAGCGACCGGACAGCCGGGCGCCCCATCGTCAGCCCAGACTGAAAAATTCAGGGTCGCGGCGTTCGTATTCCAGTCTGTCCCCATGTTCCAGACAATGGATTTACCTGTTCCTGTTGAAACGCCTGTACCGATATCGCCCGCCAGATGGGTCGCTGTCACCGTCATTGTTCCATTACTTACCGTCAGGGATATTGCCACTGCGTTAGTCGTCGTGCTGGAAACATCATAGGTGATATCCATCAGCTTCGTTCCGGGTCGCTGAGCGATAACCAGATTGGTGACCGTCACTCCCGCCGAGGCCTGCCATGCAAATAAAACGAGGAGTATTGTGGAAAGGATTCTTTTCATCAGCATCTCACTCGGAATTATTTTTCTCCTGACGTTCTTCCCTGAAACTGGATCCTAGATTTTTTTAGGGTGAATGTCATCACTCCTATTGCCCGAAGAAGCGGCGGTAGCCGATAATCAGCAGTCCACCGAAACCGATCATCAGTACGCTGGCCGGTTCAGGAATGGCGGCAACCCCAGAAGACCCGCTTAGAGCGTAGGAGTATGTCGGATCGGTTCCGTAGGGAGTCATAATTTCATAGGTGAAGTCGTAGGTGAATGTGTCCGACCATGAGTCCATGCCCAGCGGGACATTGACGCCGGTGTCGCCCGGAAGCATGGTCGCCAGCGTATCCGGACCAGACCAGGGTCCCTTCTTGACTTTGACCATCATGCTCTCAGTCAGTGGTGAGTTCAGGGCTGGCATATCGGGAAGACCAAAGAACGCGTCGAGCGCCGGATCCATCGGCCCCATTGTGCGCAGCGACAGAGAAGCACGGAAGTAGGCATCCACAGGAACTAACCCGCCGCCAAAATCATAAAGGGCTTCAGATGCGCTCGTGGTGCTGGTTAAGAAAAAATCAAAACGGTCGCTGGAAGCGGCGTCGTCTTCACCGACGGTGAAGGAGAATTTCATCTCACCGGAGGCTACGTCCTTCGCATTGCCCGAGGCGGGCGCCATCGTTACTGAAATGGGAGTGGATTCGATTACCATACCGGGAACTATATCGGGACTGGGCCCCACGAGCATAAATGCCTGTTTTTTGACCTCAACCATGCCGCCTCCACCGGATTCACGAAATCCAGCTTGGATGTGCGCTTCAAAGGAAAAGCCATTCCAACCCCCAGGCGGGTTGAGGAGAATGGGGGAGCAGCTCGCTGAGCGCGGGAGGAATGTGAGCGCCAGGCCAACGGCCGCGAGAAAATAGTACGCCGGCCGACCGGTCCGATAGAGCGCCTGTTTCGTATGGACCCTGTTACTTTTTATTATCTTCATAATTTTCCTTATGTCCGTAAACACTGTGTCTGTCTGTGATGATTAGTAATGTTATTATTACAGTCGTATATATTACAGTTCGTAATATGTGGCAAGTAAAAATATGATACAGGGGTGTTGCTGTTACCGCCGGGCTAAAAGTGCGGCGGGCGGTGAGCAAAAACCGCAGAACCTGTTTGTTATTTACCTCGCCGTCTGACGGGTGTTGACGCGCCCCTCCTTAAACGAAACCACTCGCAGAGTTCGTACTCTGCGTCAAATTCACAGTTGCCTTTTGCTCACAAAAAGCAGCATTCTGAGACCGTTGGTGGATTGTATCAGAATGATGATTCTGCAGATGGATATCTATGAACTCGGCAAATAAACCTTCCAGCTCTAAACAAAAAAAACGGGTTACACAGGCGGATATCGCGCGGATGACGGGGGTTTCAACAGCCGTCGTCAGCGTTGCTCTGCATGGTTCAGCTAAAGGGAATATTCGGGTCAGCCCGGCCGTGGTTAAGAAAATTAAGGCGCTGGCGAAGAAAGAAAAATATATCCCGAATCAAGCAGCACGACAGTTGTCCTTGCAACACAGCAAAATGTGGGGAATTTTGTGCGATTCGCGGCCCACAGAGCTCAATGCTTCGCGTCTGGCTTTGTTGCATAAAGCCGCGCGTGATAAGGGGTACCGGGTAATTGTTGAGTATTACGACAGAACCCGCCCTGATTTAAATTCTCTTTTGGCGGTTTTTCACAATCTGGGAGTCGACGGTGTCATCTGCCTGCATCACCATTTCCCGAACCAGCACACACTGATTCCCCGTCTGCTGACAAAACATTTTGACCGGGTAGTTTTTATTGATAAGCCCGAACCGGACAAATATTTTTTTTGCGGGGTGGATTATGTCGAGGCCGGACGGGCGGTTTACCATGCATTGAGGCAATGCGGTTTGCGACCGGGCATGGCTCTCAAGAACCTTCTCTGGTACGCAGCCCCCCTGCTCGCCAAAGGCTTCACAGAAGAATATAAAGCGGATCATCCAAGAGACGACTACATGCCCGTCTGGACTGCGGAAAGCCCCGCTGAAAATGATAAATCGCTTTTTGACATTGCTACAGCCCGGCGGGCGCTGGATTTGTGGGCTCTGCCGAACAAACTGACCGGTCTGGCAGTTTTCGGGGACGAACAGGCGGTGCTGGTTCTCAATGCACTTCAGGAACGCGGACTCCGTGTCCCTCATGATGTTGCGGTCATCGGGATCGGGAATGCCCGTATCTGTGATCTTGTCCGGCCGACACTGTCGAGCGTTGATCTACAGGTTGAACTGGCAATCAACGCAGCAGTCGAAATGCTGTATCAACTTTGTCAGGGCGGAAAGCCGGAAATCACAGGGCGCTGGATTGCCCCCAGACTGCATCTGCGGCAGTCCTGCCCGCCCCAGCAGGCGTGAGCCGGCTTCAAAACTTATTTCAGCCTGAAATATTCTTCCGTACGGTGGAAACTTGATTTCTGCAGTTGAGGGAAAGAACTCAGCTCGCGGGTTTCTTTGCTTAGGCTTT
>JBAWXO010000214.1:0-4047 GCA_037144035.1 Kiritimatiellales bacterium | reverse complement strand
CCCTTGTTTTTCAAGGGGTAAGGGGGCTTTTGTCAGCCTAATGGTATTTCACTGACTAACTCTGTAAAATTCCAATATTATTAAACCAAACCGCCCCTCTTTTCTTTGTGGCGGATGCCCCGACAATAGCGAACAACGAAAACGTTCAGCATTGTTTTCCCGGCGTTTGGAAAAGTGTATAAACCGGCCCAATGTCTGCCAAAACCATACTGCACATCGACATGGACGCCTTTTTCGCGGCGGTCGAGGTGCATGACCGGCCCGAACTGAAAGGTTTGCCGGTTGTGATCGGTTCGCCGCCCGATAAGCGCGGCGTAGTTTCGACCTGCTCCTATGAGGCGCGCAAATTCGGCATCCACTCGGCTATGCCGTCGCGCACCGCCTTTCAGCGCTGTCCTCACGCCGTCTTTCTGCCGCCCAATATGAAGCGCTATCACGAAGTTTCGGAACAGATCATGGAAATCTTCCGGCGCTTCACGCCGCTGGTCGAACCGCTCTCGTGCGACGAAGCGTTCCTCGACGTTACTGGCGCACACTACCTCTTCGGCGACGGCCCCACGATCGCCCGGCAAATCAAAGCCGCCGTGCTGGAAGAAACCGGCCTGACCTGCTCCGTCGGCGTCGCCTCCAATATGTTTCTCGCAAAAATCGCCAGCGATCTCAATAAGCCCGACGGCCTCACCGTTGTCCCAACGTCGGAAAAACTGATTGCTGCATTTCTCGCGCCGCTGCCGGTCAAACGGATGTGGGGCGCTGGCAAAAAGACGCAGGCGATTCTCGAAGCGCATAAGATCCGCACTATCGGCGACCTGCAAACCGTTGATCCCGCAAAACTCGCGGCATGGATCGGCGAAAGCTCCGCCGCCTCATTCCGGCGGCTTGCTTTCGGCCTCGACGACCGTGAAATCGAAACCGCGAGCGAAGAAAAAAGCATCTCCAATGAGATCACTTTCGACGAAGATCAGCGCAACACCGGAGTCGTCGAAGCCGCCCTGCTAGACCTTGCCGATAAAGTCGGCACACGTCTGCGGCTTGCAGGATTCTATGCCGCCACCGCGCAAATTAAACTCCGCTGGCAAGATTTCTCCACCATCACCCGCCAGCGGAAACTTGATCCACCTTGCTGCGACGACATCACTCTGCGGGAAACCGCGCTCGAACTGTTCCGGAAAGAAAGCCTGCACAGCGCCGTACGACTCATCGGCTTCGGTGTCAGCGGACTGCTCCGTACCGCGGACGCTTCGCAACTTGACCTTTTCCAGAGTCCGGAAAAACAAACTTCCACCAAACGCGAACAGCTCAGTCGCGCCGTCGACTGCATTCGCGCCAAATTCGGCCGCCAAAGCATACGAAGGGGATCCGCCGCCCATGATGAAACTTGAAACTGGAAATTTGAAACCAGATAGAGAATAAAATCCTCCCGATGAATACATCCTTCCAGCATTCCAACATTCCATCATTCCATTCCCTGCTTATCTGCCCGGCATGTGAAACTGCGCTGGATTGGAATGAAAATGCATGCCGTTGCGCGAACGGGCATTCGTTTGATCCGGCTAAAGAGGGATATCTGAACCTTCTGTTAAGTCATCAGCGGAAGTCCAACCATCCCGGCGACGACGCCAATATGATTCAGGCCCGCCGTCGCTTTTTCGACTCCGGTGTCTTCGCTCCTCTAACAGATCTTATTACCAATGCGGCAAGCATCAATCGGAAATCAGAAATGTCCGTTCTGGACTGCGGTTGCGGCGAAGGTCATTTCCTCGGCGCGGTGAGTGCGGCGCACGCCGGACAGTTTTACGGTGTCGATGTTTCGAAGGAAGCCGTGCGTTGTGCGGCTAAGCGATATAAAAAAGCGACCTGGATCGTCGCCAACGCCATGCGCCAACTGCCGTTTGCCGATCACTCGCTGGATGTGATCCTGAGTATTCTCGCGCCGCGCAACCCGGACGAGTTCACCCGCATCCTGAAGCCGGACGGTGCGCTGATTCTCGGCGTACCCGGCCCAAACCATTTGATTGAACTGCGCTCGCGGCTGGCGGCCAATGCCGGAGACTTTGAAGAAAAAGCCGCCGAAGCCGCCGTTAAATGCGCACCACACTTTACAGAAGCACACCGCGACATGCTGAGCTATCAACAGACACTCAGCGCGGCGCAACTCGCCGACCTCATCCAAATGACGCCGATCTTCTGGTGCTCCAGTCCGGAAGCAAAAGCTGAAGTGCAGCAACTTAACGAACTCACCGTCACCGTCAGCTTTGTATTGTTAAGTTTTGGCGTGCGGCGATAAAGGCACGTATCGCTGCTTTCTCTCGGCATAAATTGAATTAAAAGCGGTGACACCAAACCCTTATAACATTCGGTACAGGCGCGGCCACCGTCCGCACCCGCAGGTTGAACGATTTCCTGCCGCGTCCGTTGGGCGCGGTAATAAAAACCGGAAGTCATGCGAAATGGGTATGATACGGAATACCTTCTATCGCCGCATACCAAATTAGATTTTTCCTGAAACGATACGGTCGAGACCGGCGAAATCTTTTTGAATTTTGACGTGTTGAAATCCCGCATTTTCCAAACATTGGAAAATCGCCGGGCCCTGATCGTAACCGATTTCGAGAAAAAGGCCGCCGCCCGACTTCAAGGCGCGCGCGGCCTGTTCGACCAGCGGGCGAATCAGATCGAGGCCGTCTTCTCCGCCGTCGAGCGCGAGCTGCGGTTCGAAGTCCCGCACGCACGGCTCCAGATTTTTCAAAACCTTGGAAAAAATATACGGCGGATTGGAAACGACGATATCAAAAGAAGCCTCCGTAAAAAACGCAGACGCGACGCTCTCGTCGCGTTTTCCATTTTTAGAACGCGACGAGGGCGTCGCGTCTACGTTGAGCAAATTACCTTGGACTGTGACAAACCGATCTGTCAGCCCCAGCCGTTCCGCATTTTCCCGCGCCAGCGCCAGCGCATCTGGAGAAATATCCACGCCGATCACTTCGGCGTCTGGCAGTTCGGCCAGCAAAGCCAGTGCGATACAGCCGGTTCCTGTGCCGACATCGGCAATACGGAGAGGCTTTAGGCTTTGGGTTTTAGACTTTAGGACTTCTTCAACCAACAGCTCCGTCTCTGGTCTAGGGATTAAAGCACGGCGGTCGCAGCGGATTTCCAGACCCCGGAAGTCGACGTGACCGATGATGTATTGGATCGGCTCACCCCGCTCCGCGCGGACAATCAGTTCTTCGAGCTCCGCCTGTTGCTCCGGCGAAATTTCGCGGAAATAGATTTCGAGTGGTTTGCAACCGAGAACATGCGCGGCAAGTTCTTCGACGGCACGTTTTGCGTTTCCACTCCTCGCCGTCTTCAGTCGGGTTTCCAATGTCTGGAAAAGCGCGCTCATGCGATTCCGTATTTTTTGCATTCCTCGAGCGCGTAGCGGTCGGTACAGCCGGCAACATAGTCGCAGACGGTGCGCATGAGGCCTTCTTCGGTGATCCGCCCGCACGCCTTCTTTCCCATCGTTTCAGGATACTGCACGTAATGACAAAACAGTCCGCGCATGAGCTCGACGGCCTCGGCGTTGGCATCAAGAACGGCGGGGTGTTCGTAGAGCTGGCGATAGAGAAACCTGGAAAATTCATTGAGCATCGCGGCCATTTCGTCGCTGAAGATAATGAGGCGCTCCGGCGCATTCATGACGTCGGCGATGGTGTGCAGCTTGCTTTTTCCAAGACGAAGATGGCCTTCCCGCAAAACATCCTGTGCCTGCAGGTCGAGCAGGTTACGGATAGTGATGCGCAGAAAGTGTCCGTCGTCGAGCGCGGCATACTGTTCGCGGGTGCGGGCGACGGCTAGCTTCCAGAAAACCAGTTTTCCGAGCTGATCGAGCGTGATCAGTCCAGCATCAAGGCCGTCGTCCACGTCGTGCGCGTGATAGGTGATATCGTCGGCGACATCGGCGATCTGCGCTTCCAGATATTGGAACGGGCCGATGGAATGGCCGTCGAGCTGCGCGCCGGACTTGGCGGCTTCGTGTTTGAGCAGTCCGGCGCGCACTTCCCA
>JBAWXO010000213.1:0-4059 GCA_037144035.1 Kiritimatiellales bacterium | reverse complement strand
CAGTCTTCCATGCAGCCCAAGAGATTCCCCCGCATCTTCGCAGGGCGATCCGACCTGCCGCAGGCCGCAAGTCATAAGCAACCCGCCGCAGGCCGTGCGCAACCAGTCCATACCGGAATCGCGATAAAAGGCGGGGTTAACATCCCCTTGCGGGGCCTGCCAGCTCACGGGAACGCCGCCAAACTGGCATAGAGAGATGTCCATTCCGCGCGAAGGGTTGACGAAGTATTCCAGTCCGCCACCCGTACGAACCTGAACAGTTTCCAGCCCTTGCTCAAACCCCTCCGTCGCCTGCAGCCGCCTTACCCCGCCAATCTGTTCGATTCGCCCAATCCGCGATTCCAGCTTGCGCCGGGTCCACTCTTTTCCATACAGCTTCATTTCAAAACTCCACGTATAAATCGGCTCTCCAGCCGCCCCCAGCCCGCCATGATTCGCCGCCACACCTCATCCCAGTGGGGTACAGCGCCGGTTGCATCGGCCGATTCTGTGCTGCATGAAGCAACTCCCGCGCCGCCGTGCATTGTATCGGCGGGGGTCATGCCTTTGACAAAACCAGCCAAAAAACCGGCGATCGCGCAATCTCCCGCGCCCGTCGTTCCAACTACCTTTGCGACATAGCACGGCTCAAAGATATCCGCATGGGCCCACTCCGCGCCGCGCGCCGGAACTTTTGCGCCGGTTTGCAGATAAAGTCCCTGATCTCCCAACTTGATCACCGCAACGGAAACTCCCATTTCGATCAGCGTCCGTGCGGTTTTGCGTACCAGGCCGGCATCGATTCCCTCCATCAGATGATCGGCGCCGTGTTTCGCAACAAGGGCATCATATTCCGGGCGGTTCACCATGTAGAGAATTTCATCAATACTGGGCAGAAAAATATCAACTGACGGCAGCACGTTTTTAAGCCATGAAAGCCAGTCTACCTGGCCGGATTCTGAAGAGGGATCAGGCCGGGTCATATCCAACGAGGTTAATGCGCCGGTTTGCCGCACCCGTTCAAATATTTTTTTCATCTCTGCGCCGTCTTCGCGGTACATTTTGCGCATCAGCGGCGGATAGCCAAAATGAAAAAGTCCGCCCGGCTCCATCTTCGAACAATCCATATCATCAGCCGAAAAATCGTGGTTTGCCCCCGGACAGTGAAGAAACAGGCGGTCTATACCGGGCGAATTGACAACTACCGTGTACGAGGTGTCCACGTCCGGATCAACCCTCATGCCAGAGACCGGCCCGTCACCGCACCACCGCCGCAACGCTCTCATAATTGCGCGTCCGAAATCATCATCGCCGACCTTGGCCATCAACGTTGTCTCAATTCCCAGCCGATGCAAGGCGATGCCGGTATTGGCCACCGCGCCGCCGGTAGCGATTACGGCGGGGCCGATTTCCGTCAATGTACCGGGGACAAAAATTTCAGAAAGAGCAGATACCTGCCGATCCAACCCTGGAATTATATCCAGACAAATATGGCCTGCCACATAAACTTTCGCCATTCGTAGCTCCCTTATTCTCATTGCTCTAACCCGGCGTCCGGTGTCACGTCAGTTTGAAAATCCGAAACGGATCCGATAGAGTTTTTTTTCGGGACCCGGATTACCGACTGGTTGCCTTTGATACTCCACGCGACTGACATCCAAAGGAACGGACTGCCGGCCGCTAAAAGACCGGCTATAGTTAAAACTAATCCTGATTTTGCTCTCATTGTTTCGCCTGCCAAAAAACCAAGCCGAGAAGAATTGATTCCACGTTTACACCGTTTTGTTAACCGCAGTTGAAATCGATCCTAGATCAACCCAAAATTTCGACCCGTCGTTCGACGGGACGTAATCACACTCAAATCCGTCACCGAAATATAGCTTTGCGTTGGGCGCACTTTGCGGATTTTCCATCTCCGGCCCCTGAGTTCCGTCCAGCGTTACGGTGAAGTGCGTTGACGAAATACGGACGGCAAGCTGATGCCACTCGCCATGCGCACATCCGGCAATTCGGCTCCAGCCGGAACGGCTCCAGGCATAAAGTTCGCCCGTACGGTTGGACGGCACTCCGATGCGAATCGAGTTAAAATCGCCAAAAGACATCAGCACCAGATTTCCGATTGCCTGCACCGTGCTGATTTTAAAATCAAAGGTGATTTCTATTTGCTCGCCCGCACGACTCCAATCCACATCATCCAGTTCAACGCCACAACTGGAGCGGTCGCGAATGATCAATGCATCACGGTCTCCGCAACGTTCCTGACAGACCGGGTTAGTATGAATAATAGACACTTCCCGTTCACGGCCACGTGTTTGCGGGTTCCATTTCCACTCTTCGATCCGTTTGCTGCGCGGCCAGAGATAGTATTCGTCCGGCTTCGGAGCCTCGATGATGGCTCCGCGAATGTACCACTGCTTGTGTTCGTTTTCGGTGGCCGTATGCGCAATATAAAGTTTCCCATCATGCTCTACACCTTGCGGATAGGTGGAATAAAGCTCATGCGGGCTAAAGGGGATGCCGGCAACGAAATCGTTTTTACCGGATCGACTGAAAAAGACGGATAAATTGAGGCGCGAGCCCCGCAGATTGAAGTTGTCGTTCATCAGCAACGCAAACCGGCCGTCCGGAATGCGAAAAACCTGCGGGCGGGCCCGACCGGTTTCGATCCCGGCATACTGGATATCCGGATTGAATTGCACCCGAGTTCCTTTTTCGACTCCCGTCCCGACCGTGGTCATTTGCCACTGGGTACAGGCCATCAGGTCGCCGCCGCCGAAGTTGCGCATAATGCCGCGCAACTTTCCGTCGGCCTGTTCGTAGAAGAAGGGTTCCCACTGACCAAAGTGGTCATCCACGCGGCTCATTGGATTTGAAAAAGACCAGGTCTTTCCGCCGTCATCGGTGTAGGCGCACACATCCCACATGCAGTTTTTCTTCTCGTCATTCTCGTCACGCAGAGTTTGTTGCGAGGTATTCAGAAAAACCATCGGGGCAATCACCCGTCCGGATGAACAGCGGAACGGATTTTGTGTAGGAAATCCGACAGCCGGCATCCCGTTGATTTCCAGCCGATCCACAATCTTCGAAGTGACCCATCGTTCGGCTCCCTTTTTCAAGATGCTCAGATAGGTTCCAGAGTCACGGCATTTTTCGCTTTTGGCAACCGGATGACAATAGCACCAGGTACACCATAGTTCTTCGTCGTCGATATTCAGCAGATTGGGCTGCCAGGCAACAATTTCAGGATTATAAACCGGATTTTCGACATATTGAGCCTCATGCAAAAAAGGAACAGGCTGAGACCAGTTTTTAAAATCCGGACTGTTTGACAGCACGTTAACCTGACCGGCATCGCCTTCGATGACGGTGGACGGATGCGCATTCCAAACGGCATAGAACTGCCCATTGAACCATTCGACAGAAACATCGTGATTATAGCCGTACGCCCCTTCACGCAACTGTCCTTTGTAAATCACAAAGGATTCCACCGCCGGTTTAAAAAGCTGATATTTCATCGTTGCATCATCCTTCCTTGATATTTTTATTCGGCCAGCGCCCGGTGCATACCGATCGTGTCAGACACCGAAAGAATCCGGTCATGCAACAGCACGCGGGCTGCCCTGCCGACAGGAACAACCGGTGCGTCCGTCAATTTTCCCATCTGAAAAGGTATGGGACTGCCGCCGAATTGACGGGCCTCACCGCCATCGCAAAGCACCCCGTCAACAACGACATAAACCCAGTTGGCTGCGCCGTCGAAAATGAAAGTGACGGCGGAATCATTCTGAACCGGTGCATCGGCTTCCACCTTGATCGGCTCCCGCATCGTCCGGTCTTTGAATTCAGCGCGGATAAGCCCGCCCGCGGTTCTTTTCAGGACAATCCCGTTGCCTTGCTCATCCAGAGCGGACCAGAGCAGCCCATTCGGCGCAGCGGCGAGTCCGCCGGCACAGGTAATGGTAAAACCCTGATCGCCAAGGTCCGGAGTAAAAAGAACCGGATGGGTCGCACCCGCAGAGTCATATAAAAGTTTATGCGGCGGAATTTCTTTGAGCGCATCCTGTCGCCAAAGATTTTCAA
>JBAWXO010000212.1:0-4070 GCA_037144035.1 Kiritimatiellales bacterium | reverse complement strand
ACATACCAGATTGGAAAAGAGATATTGATAGACAACGACTTACGCGGCAGGTGTCTGTCCCTGATTTCCCTGATGCGACTGTGAATCAGTTTTTATTGACCCGGGCGCCAATTGAATACTGGTTCATTTGTGGTGCGAATGGGGGAAGTGTAGTCTGCATTATTCCGAATTACCGTGTCCTTTCGGCAGCGGTGCATGACGTCATATTTCGACGACAAAGCGGGCTGAGCAGCGGCGTGACCATATAGATGCGCGTTGTTTCAACGCTTACGGCGGTTCGGCGGCGGGTGCCTGATAATTCCACGGCATCCAGGCCGATGGGTTTTCAGAGAGTTTCGCGGCACACCGCCTGACGGCGGTGAGGTAATCGAACGGATCTTTCCCGCAAAGGCGACAGGTTTGGATGATGCTCATGAAGAAATCGCCAACTTTCGCGCCCGTCATTGTTTTGAAAAACAGGGAGTTGTCGCGATGCCTGATCGAAGTTCTCAAGATTCGCTCACAGATGTTGTTATCGAGAGGGGCCCCGGCTTTGTGAAGAAAGAGCGTCAACTTACTCCAGCGTTTCAGGATGTACTGGAAGGCTGAGCCCAGGGTGCCGTTGGGTTCGACCTGGGTGCCGCTGAGTTTCTGTTCCATCCAGAGCTTCATGTTTTCCATGGGCTCGGCGCTATTTTGCTGGTGATGTAACAGCCGCTGATCAGGCGACATTTTCCGTTTGATGGTGTCCGCCTCGTTCTTGTAGACGATCTTGATGGTCTCCAGAACCTGTTCGCATTCCGCCGGGAAGTGATCGGCGATTTCAACAAACTCACGCCTGCCGTGGCTATTGCAGTTGGCTTTGAGGGTTTCGCTTTGGGGCTCATTGCGACTGAGACCGTCACACATCTGGATCGGTGCGGACAGATGGGCGGGACGGTGGTCGAGAACATCTTGAAGGTTTTCGCCGGCATGTTGCGGGCCTGTGGTGTACAGGGCGATCCTGCCAACATCGGTAACTGAGACCACGCCGGTGGTGAATACGCCGGTTCGCAGCTTCTCTCCGGGCTTGGCCGCTGCTTTGCGAGTCCGGATATCCTTTTCAAGCTCCAGTACCCGCCCCGTGGTATCATCATTGTGAAGCACGTTTCCCTGTGCCGACTGTTTCACAAGCTCCGGTTCGATCACGGGACTGAGTTCGTCATAACAGGACTTGATCTGCTCCCATTGGGTGCCCAGCGGCAAGGGAACACCGAACATGTCCTGGAGATCCTTGATCCGGTTGAGCGGCATGCCGAAGCCATACCGAAGCACGGCGAGCATCGGCGCCACATTGGGGGCGTATTTTTCAACACCGGCTTCCGCAGGCGGGGATGCGGTGAAGGTCTTGCCACACAATGCACAACGGAGTTGTTCAAGCACATAGGCTGTCGCTTTGATCATGGGTTGTGCGCAAAAACGCAACACGACGGAAGGACGTTTGAAATCCCGAAGAAATCCTTTCAGACAGTCAGGACAGGGCTGGCCGGGGCGCAGCAATTCATGCGCAATATGAACTCTCTCTGCACCGGGATAGCGATCTGCGCCCAGTCGCCCATGTCCTTTGCGTTTTGGCTTTCCTTCGGCAGGATTTGACTCCTGCTTGGGATTGCGCTTCAAAACCGTGTCCGTCTTTTCCGTGCGGCTTCCAAAGATCATCTTAAGCACCCGCTGCATGGAGATCTTCGCCTGCTGGTAGTGTGTGCCTAAAAAACGGAGCAAGTCGATCAGGCTCTTGAGTTGTTCGCAATCGGCGTCGGAGAGTTCCCGCTTGTCCAGTTTTCGCTGTAGTTCGCCTAATTGAGCCTCATCCAGTTCCAGCGGTTTGACCCCCTTCACGGAACGGGATCCCCGCAAAGCTTCTCTCGGAAATCCTTGCAGAGCGGATAGCCCAGCACATCCTTTAGCGACAGCGTCACAATCTTCTTTTTGTCTTTTATCCCCCGTCCGGTTGTCTGGCCCAGGCATTTCCAGTTAGCCGCCTTGTAGCAGGTGCCGGCAAAGCGCTCAGTATCCACGAAGCTTTCAAGGTAATAGACGGGATGGCTGTATGCCCGCTGCCAGTCATTGCTGAGGGTCCGCATCGACAGCCCAAGGATATGACTGGCCAGATGCTTGACCTTCACCCAGGGCAGGATCAGGTACCGGGTATTGTAGGCCGCCAGATGCAGATTCTTCCGCCGCACCGTCGGCGACCAGCCAATGAATTTGTCCCGCGGCCCGATGTGCCAGGGGATTGAACTCCACCCCAGGCAGGCTACCGGCCGCTCCCCGGCATAGATGATTTGCTTGAGTTGCTCCCCCACGGGGTGGGTATAACCCAGATAATGGAATCGCTCGATCAGCCCGTTGAATAATCGCTCCGCCTCAGTGCGCCGTACCTGTTTGATTGTAAGAGGCGGCAACTCTTTAAGTCCGCATTCAATCGGACTCTGATCCAGTTCGAAGTCCGTGGCCGGCTTGCGACGTTTCATCCCAAGAGAGTTTGGCGGCGACTGTTTCTTCTCCGGCAATTTAATGTGCCCGGCACGATGCAGGGCCAGCATCAGGCTTCGGCAAAGCATATCGCATAATGCGCCATTGCTCTGCTTCCAACCCCAGGCCTCGCATACCATTTTGGAAAGTCGCCAGCGGCTAACCTGGGAATTTTGGGCAATCAAATCACGCAAACCGGCAATATCTTCACGGCTCAGAGATCGACTGCGATAACGAAACACTTCATCCATGCAAAGCAACGTAGCAGACACGAAAGAGGAACGCACGCTTTTTCTTCGGCGTTTCGCTACTCCAGTTTCCGCCACAATGGACTCATGGCCGCTTTGCCAGGGTCTCCATTCCATAGCAGTAATTGTAATTCACGCGCCTCCATTTCCTTCAGCGCCTTGGAGGTGCTACGGTCTGGTCGCCAACGGAACCGCCCCTTTGACAACCGCTTCTGGCACAGCCAGAACCCTTGCCCGTCATAGACGAGAACCTTCAAGGAGGTTCCCCGTCGGTTCCGAAATACAAACATGCACCCCGAGAGTGGATCTTTTTCAAATTGATTCCGGCATATCCCCGCCAAACCATCTATGCCGTTGCGAAAGTCTATGGCCTCGACGGCCATCAGAATCCGCATCTGTGGTGTCAATGAAATCATGGCTGGCTACGCCCCCAGAAAGGCTTCTTTAATCCGGCACCAATCCACAGAACCCGCCGACTTCAGACTGATCCGCAACCGAGTCCCGCTGCCCTTCGTCAGTTCAATGACACAGCCGACTTCCTCTGCTGCCGATTCTGGCTTCACCTCTATGAAAGTCGGCATCAATCCCGTCTCCCGATACTGGCGGCCAGCGCCGCCAGTCACATGCCGCTTCAGGTCGCCATGACTCAGCTTAAGTTCCTTGCTCACCGCCTGTATGCCATACTTCTTTGCCAGAATGATCGCTTGTTCCCACACTGATCCGGGAATCTTTCTCTCTTTTCCCGGATTCCCACGCCAGACCGTCAGCGCTTCGCGAATTGGTTCCAACTCCGCCAGAAATTCATTACCATTGCTCATTGATTGCCTCCTTCTATGGCAATCAAGTTATCAGGTCGCCGCATTCAGACGCATGCACTGTTGCCGAAAGGACACGAAGAACCGTTGCGGAATTTTTGGCTCGGGTACACCCGAACGAAAATGCCGCAACATTTTCTTTTTCGATTGCTACAGAATTAGCGAAAATCAGTGAAGATCAGTGGTGAAGTCCCCGGCGCGGCTACGGGGGAAAGGGAAGGGCGTCTCAAGGGACAGTCACTGAACTACTCATACTGGCGGGACGCCGGTTGATATTCCATTCAGGAATATCAAACACTTCGCAACTGCCACTTTGTTTCAATCGTGTCAGCCGACAAATCTGCACCGCACTCCCATTCGATAAAGTAGCCGCCGTTAGACACTTTGGCAAATTCCTGAATATCGCGCAGCGGTTCGAACGCCTCAAATTCAAGGTAGGGTCGGATATCCAACAGGCCCGTTCGACCATCAGTCGAAACGATGGACAGTACCCAATTTGATTCCGGCCTGACTT
>JBAWXO010000211.1:0-4133 GCA_037144035.1 Kiritimatiellales bacterium | reverse complement strand
CATGGTGTCATAAACCGCCGTGTCGCCGTGCGGGTGATAGTTACCGATCACTTCCCCGACGATCTTTGCGCATTTGACGAAAGGCTTGCTGCTGACCCAGCCGCGCTCTTTCATGGCGAAAAGGATGCGGCGGTTGCCGGGCTTCAGGCCGTCACGCGCGTCGGGCAGGGCGCGGCCAATAATGACGCTCATCGAGTAATCGATGTAGGCGCGTTGCATTTCGTCTTCGATATTGATCAGGTCAATACGCTGATGTTGTTGTGTATTCATTGCGGTGCGGTTTCCTGTGCTTTAAATGTCGAGGTTCTGTACATTGAGGGCGTTCTTTTCGATGAACTCACGGCGCGGTTCCACTTCATCGCCCATCAGGATGGTGAACATCTGGTCGGCTTTGACCACGTCTTCGAGTACGACGCGGGTCATTTTTCGTTTGGCGGGATCCATCGTGGTTTCCCAAAGCTGTTCGGGGTTCATCTCCCCTAGACCTTTATAGCGCTGGATCGAAAGGCCGCGGCGGCCCAGTTCGCGGATGGTGGTAAGCAACTCCAGTAGCGAGTGCAGGGCTTTCTTTTCGCCTTTTTCGTCCACCAGATAAAACTCCGGCGTATCGAGATGCGAGAGACAGCGGGCATGGAACCCTTTGACTTCGAGCTGGTCAATCAGTTTTTCCAACCGCTCCGCCATGTGGATTTCTATCCAGCGGAAGCCTGGTCCGCCGGTCAGCGAATCGGCGATTTCCAGTTCTTTGCCCAGCGAGGCTTCGGTCTGCTCGCGCAGAGCGCGCAGTTCGGTATCATTAAATACATAATGAATCTCTGGCTTGCCTTCGCCGCGGTCGATTTCGACGCGGAAAGAGGGTAGGCGTCCGTCGCGGGTTAACCGGCTGACGTAATCGTCAAAATCAACATCTCTGCGGCCCATCTGCTGAGCAATGCGCTCCACTTCACTTAGCAACTGTAGCACTTCAGGCAACTGCGCCGACTCCAGCAATGTGTTGCCGAGCGGGCATACGAGCGTCTGGTCTTCGGAGCCGAGGTCGAGCAGGATGCGAGTGAGATGGAGTTCGCTTTCGATGTACTCCTCGCGTTTCTTGCGTTTGATTTTATAGAGTGGCGGCTGGGCGATGTAAATATAGCCCGCTTCAATCAACTGCGGCATCTGGCGGTAGAAGAACGTCAGTAGCAGCGTGCGGATATGCGCACCGTCCACGTCGGCATCGGTCATGATGACGATCGTGTTATAGCGGGTTTTGCTCAGATCAAATTCATCCGCTCCGATGCCGGTTCCGATGGCGGTTATCATCGTGCGGATTTCTTCATTGGCCAGCACTTTGTCCAGACGCGCCTTTTCGACGTTGATCACTTTACCCTTTACCGGAAGGATGGCCTGAAACTCGCGGTCGCGGCCCTGTTTTGCGGAACCGCCTGCGGAATCCCCCTCAACGATGTAGAGTTCGCATTGCGCCGGATCGCGGCTGGAGCAGTCGGCCAGTTTGCCCGGTAGGCCGCCGCTTTCGAGCGCGCCCTTGCGGCGGGTCAGATCGCGGGCTTTGCGCGCGGCGTCGCGGGCGCGGGCCGCCAGCATCGCCTTCTCAATCAGGCCGCGGGCGACAGAAGGGTTTTCTTCAAAATAGGTGCCGAGCTCCTCGTTGACGATCGCTTCGACAATTCCCTGCACTTCGCCGTTGCCGAGCTTGGTCTTGGTCTGGCCCTCAAATTGCGGGCTGGGAATCTTCACACTGAGGACGGCGGTGAGACCTTCGCGAATATCATCGCCGCTCATCGCCTGTTTATCGTCTTTGATCAGCTTGTTGTTTTTCGCGTACTGATTGACGGTGCGGGTGAGTGCACTGCGGAAACCGGAAAGATGTGTGCCGCCTTCGATGGTGTTAATGTTATTGGCAAAGCTGTAGATGCTCTCATTGTAGGCGTCGCTGTACTGCATCGCGATTTCGGCGGTGACGCCATCCTTTTCGCGCTCGAAATAAATCACGTCTGGATGAATCGGCATCTTGCCCTTGTTTAAGTGTCGCACAAACTCAGAGATGCCGCCCTCATATTCAAAGATCTCTTCGCGTTGCGGCTCTTCCTGCGTCAGGCTGATGCGCACGCCGCGATTCAGGAACGCCAACTCTCGCAGACGCGAGGCCAGGATGTCCCATTGAAAACCTTCGTGCGTGAAAATTTCATGGTCGAGCTTGAAGGTAACCTTGGTTCCGGTCTTCTGGGTTTTTCCGATCACTTCGAGTTGAGAAACCGCTACGCCGCGTTTGAAGCGCTGGTGGTGAACCTGCCCGTCGCGGCAGACTTCCACCTCGAGCCATTCCGAAAGGGCGTTTACGCAGGATACGCCGACGCCGTGCAGACCGCCGGAAACTTTGTAGGAATCATTATCGAACTTTCCACCCGCATGCAGTTTCGTCAGCACCACTTCAACAGCTGGTTTATGTTCCGTCGGGTGCATGTCCACCGGAATGCCGCGGCCGTCGTCAGTCACCGTGAGCGAGCCGTTGGAGTTGATCGTGACCTCCACATGCGTACAATATCCGGCCAGCGCTTCGTCAATGGAGTTGTCAACAACCTCATAAACACAGTGGTGATATCCGCGGACGCCGGTGTCGCCGATGTACATCGCGGGGCGTTTGCGGACGGCGGACATGCCTTCGAGGACAGTGATTTGACCCGCGTCATAGCCGGCGGATTTTTTCGTTTTTTGCTCAAGTTTTTCGTCTGACATAATGGCTCTTTTCCCTCTCAAATTCTAAAAGGGTACAGCATACAGAAACCGGCTGAAGGAGGCCACTTAAAATTAGGTAAAAAACATACTAAAAGCCCTTATTTTAAAGGGCTTTGTGCTGAGTTGAGCGATTTTTCGATGTTTGGAAAACACAAGCAAAAAAGTTCCAAACAGTGGAAAATTTTCAGCTAGGCGGCGGTCTTTTTTTTGAATGGCTTGAAACGGTATAAAAACCGCCGAGATCAACTAATAGGAACCACCAGAACCGGTATGTTTGAGTTGAGCAAAATACATTCACTGATGTGGCCAATCGGCATCTTACAGCTTCCCCGGCCATGTCCGTGCGCCCCAATGATAATCAGATCTATTTTTCGATCGATCGCTGTCGCAAGAATGGTTTCGCAAACTGACCCTTGCGAAAAAACAGGCGTGACCTTGACGCCGACCCGCTCAAGAGCCTGGGCGTCTTTTCGCAGGCGCATGGATTCAGGCTTCGTGTCAGATTCTTCCTGCTCAAGATCGGTTTGTGATGGTTCCGCGTGCATCAGGAACACCTCGGCATCCATCTTCTTAGCGTAGGTCTTTGTGATTCTCAGGATGGGTTCCGATGTGGTCGAAAAGTCAATAGTCGCCAGTATTTTCATTTCACACCTCTTTCGTAACAGCTCACGACAACGCCTTCATTATTGGCAGACAAAAAGATGAAGTAAACCGGAAAAAGACACAGAATTATTTTATTCCGACGACGTAGGCGACCCAGCCGAGAGCATTTTCGTAGGATGTGCGGCGGCGATAGATGTCGTCGGACTCACAGTCTTTGGTCCAGCCGTGCAGGTAAATCTCCGTGGACTTGAATCCAGATTCGATCAGCAGTTCCTGCAACTCGGGCAGAGTCCAGAGTCGCCAGTCGTAGGTGAAGGCCTTTTCGATTTTTCCAATGCCTGGAATATTGAAGTGGATGTAATTCACGACGTGATGGTCGATCACGTTATATTCAGCCTGATCCCAGATATATTTGAAGGCGGGAACTCGAGTTCCATCGGCAGAGGTAAAGGCTTCCACTTTGCGCGGTTCTAATTTGGTGCCGACCGCCTCTGTGCCGCCGTAGATGTCCATGACGAACAGGCCGTCGTTTTTCAGCGTGCCGCGCACTTGTTTGAAGTAGGTTCGGAGCAGATCGCGCGTTTTGAAAACGCAGTAGGAAAAATTGAGCGCCATTACCAGATCAACTGGCGGAGTTTTGACTTTCAGCACATCGGCGCAGAGCAGATTCAGTTCTCCGGCTTGAGGGGTGAGTTGTATCACATTGTGGGCGATACCCCAGTCGAGCGTCGGCTGGTCGATATCCACGCCCCACGCGCGGTGTTTGGGCGAGCGCTTCACCCACTCGCAGGCGA
>JBAWXO010000210.1:0-4142 GCA_037144035.1 Kiritimatiellales bacterium | reverse complement strand
ATCTGCAGGACAACATAACGCTTCCGCAGAGCAGCTACACCAACACAACCCCGGACGGAAAAGTTAACCACTACCAAATAAAAGTCAGGATGCAGCAGTAAAACTTCCGGCGAGGCGGCCCGAACCCCCGGGGTTTACCGGGGGCGGGTCAACACGAGGCGACATACAGTTACAGGGCAGCCCGAAAGAGGCCTTGCTTTTGGACGAAAAACAGTCGAGGGCCTTCGCGTGAAACTCAGTCATTAACTGCTGCTGTTGAAATCATAGTTACTGGAGAGTGAAAATGACTGAAGAAATAAATACGATCATAGCAGAGCCGCGTATTGCGCAGTTCGAGAATCTGGGTTTCGGGATGTTTGTGCACTGGGGGCTCTATTCCCAGTTGGGAAAGGGCGAATGGGCGCAGCATATTCTGAGTTTTGAACTCAATGAATATACGAAGTTGAAGGACAGTTTCACGGCCGAAAACTTCGATGCCGTTGCCCTTGTCGAGCTGGCTCGGGACGCGGGAATGAAATACATCTGTCTCACCACTCGTCACCACGATGGATTTTCGCTCTACGATACACGCGGGCAGAACGATTATGATGCCCCGCATTCACCGGCAGGTCGTGATTTGGTCGAGGAGTTTGCCGCTGCATGCCGCGACGGGGGCATCTTGCCCATCTTCTATCACACAACTATTGATTGGTTTTGGAGGGGCAAGAAGACGTGGAATCTCTCCGAAGAGGAATTTGATGAATATCTGGGTTATCTCTACATCTCGGTTGAAAATCTCTGCACCCACTATGGAGAAATTGGCGGAATGTGGTTTGATGGCAACTGGTGCCGCCCCGATATGGACTGGAAGGTTGATCGCCTCTATAAAATGATTCACCGCCTGCAACCCAATGCCATTATCACCAATAATACGGGCATTCACCGTCCCGGTGAGTTTGAGCATCTGGAAATCGATAATGTGACGTTCGAGAACCAACCGGCTGCGCCATTGGATCGCCGGGGACACAGCAAATATATTACCGGCGAAATGTGCCAGACCTTGAATTCGCACTGGGGCGTTGGATCGAACGATATCAATTATAAATCGGTGCCGGAGCTGATCCGCTTCCTAGCCAAATGTCGCAAGGTGGGTGCAAACTATTTACTCAATATAGGTCCGGCTGCCCAGGGAGCAATTCCTGAGATGGAAGCCGCAACCCTGCGCTCAGTCGGGCGCTGGACGCATCGGTTTGCCGATGCGATCTATGAAGCCAAACCCTGTTCCGTTCAATGCGCAGGCGAAGATTTTTTCTTGCAGCATGACGA
Organism: Kiritimatiellales bacterium; assembly: GCA_037144035.1. GTDB lineage: Bacteria > Verrucomicrobiota > Kiritimatiellia > Kiritimatiellales > Tichowtungiaceae > Tichowtungia. The sequence goes on along the minus strand of JBAWXO010000210.1, from coordinate 2,837 downwards.
CCGTTATTACTGGTATGTTTTCAAGCTAGGGATCACTGGACATCCCGATGTGACGGTGAAAACTTCCGGCGAGTTGAATCGCAAGGCCTCTGGACTGGCTGGCGAAATCGAATTCGTCCAGTGGCACGATAATGGACAGCCGCTGGAGTTTGTCCAGGATGGAGATCAAATTTCTATTGAAATGACTCGATATCCGTATGGCACTGACTGGGTCGTGCGGGTTGCAGAACTAAAAATAGCTAAATGAATACAAATTGGAATTTTCTCATAAAAAAAAATCGGATTAATGTTTTTAGTCTGTCTCTGTCTATTTTGCTGTACGCGGGAATCCCTGCTGGTCTGCAAGCCGTTGACTTTAGCGGTGTGCCGGGGACCGTTCTCGACCATCAACCGCTAACCTATGCTCATCCTTTCACCGTTACACCCGCTGTATTTATATCCGATCCGGAAATTCTGGTTTTGCCCAACGGCGATTATATTGCGGCGCATGCTCTGGCCAGCTGGGGTTCCAATGACAAGGAGTCCGGAATAACCACGATTTTCCGATCCTCGGACAAAGGGGCAACCTGGGCAACGAATGGGATATATAATGGTATTCTGCGTGGCAGCTTTTTTCTTCAGAACGGAGCCTTGTACTTTTTCGGTGCCAAGAATAACGGATCCACAAACTGGCCGACTGCCGTCATTATGGAATCAACAAACAACGGCCTAACCTGGACCACCGCGGCATTCACCGCCCTGAGAGGTTCGGCCACGCCGGTTAATCCTGTGGTTTTGAGCAATCGTTTATGGTACTCGTGTGATACCGAGATGGTTTCCGCCACGGCAAGCTCAAACTTGATGGTAGAAGCCTCTTGGATCTGGAAGTCGGGATTCTCTGCCACTCAACACCCGGAATGGCGTTCAGAGGGACAGGAAATAGGCGAGGGGCAGGTCGTGGCTTCTCCCGAACTGGGGGGATTCAGCCTGTCTAGGGTCAAACAGCATGCAATGGCCGCCCTTTCCCGGATTAATCTTGCAACCGGAGTGATTTCTTTCAATCCAACGAATGATTTTGTATCGCTGCCGGGCGGCGAAAAAAAATTCGGCGCAGCATATGACCCGGTATCGGGCCTGTTTTTTGTTTTGAGCAATCCGGTTCTGCCCGTTCATTATAACTCCGGACTTGCATTGGATATGATTCGTAATACCGCTGCCGTACTCAGCTCTAAGGATTTGCGAAACTGGAAAGTGGAAAAAATATTCCTTTATTCATCCGATGTTTCACGTGATGGGTTCGGTTATCTGAATTTCGACTTTGACGATACAAATATGGTGATCGCTGCGCGAACCGCATTTCCGGTTCAAGCCGGATCGGATCCGGAGCGCGGACATGACTCCAATCTGCTCACGTTTCATCGGCTGAATGATTTCCGGCATCTGTCGCCGAATCATTATCTGACAATTAGCGGCAATCAGGTGTTGCGTTACGAGCGCACACCGGACAGTAAAGACGATGATGCTCCGCTGGGCAGTTTTGTTCTGGGTGCGAGTTTTGCGGGCGGCGCGCTCAACACTCCGGACAGTCTGGCACAGGACGCCAACCGGGATGTCTACATTCATGAGGCAGGCGGACGCATCCTTCATTTTGATGCCGCCGGTAATTTTCTGAACACTACGAGCGCCGCTCCGGTCGGTTTGCAAAGCGCCCCGTTAAATGTTGTTCAGCCGGCGGACGGCGGCTCCACATGGGTAACCTCCGGTTCCGGCGACTGGTTTGCAGCCACTAACTGGTATTACTGGAACCGGCCCGATACCGACGAAGAAATCGCCACATTCGGCAGCGCGATCACTTCCGCTAGCACCATGACCGTCAACGAGGCCTATACACTCAAAGGATTACGGTTCCTTACCGGCAACTCCTGCACTATCAACGGAACCGGGGCGTTCACACTGGCGTCTGCCGCCAGCAACGGAACAATAACCATCCACCAAGGCGCACCTGAGATTCAGATCCCTGTTGTGCTGAACAGCGACACAGATGTTCAGATTACAGCCGGTTCTTCACTGAAGCTCTCAAGCAACTTGAACCTGAATCAGCACGCCCTGAATGTTACAGGGGCGGGCGAATTGACCGTTGCAAATGGCGCGTTTTTAATGAATGGAGGTTCGATTACGGTTGGTGCCACGGTTGCTTTCAGCAATTCCAGTGCGGTTTTTAACGGTACGGTTAACTTCCTGGCAGCCAACAGTTTCGTTCCGGTAGCAGGAAAAACATGTCATATACTCGAAGGAGATATTCACGCTGGGATGTTCACTCAAGTCATTCTGCCGACCCTGGCAGACGGACTGAGCTGGGATACTTCCACCTTATATTCCAACGGCAACGTGACGGTTATCCGGAAAGTTCCGGCGACATGGATGTCTCAATACGGCCTTCCGTCTGATGGGTCCTCAGACTTCATCGACTCCGACGGCGACAAAATGGATAACTATTCGGAATGGAAGGCGGGAACCAACCCCACCAACGCCCTTTCTGTATTCACCTTGTCTCATAATTCAGCAGTGTCCAGCAACGGGTTCAAGCTCCGCTGGAACAGCCTCACTAACCGCACATACCGGCTCGAAGGCGGAACCAATTTGTTGGCTTCTCCAGCCTTTCGGGTCATCATATCCGGCATACTGGGGGAGTCGGGTCTTACCGAATTCAGCGACACCAACTCCTCTGTGACGCCGGCCTTTTTTTACCGGATTGTTGTCGAATAATCGTTATCTTTCCTCATAGCCGCCTATCGCCGGGGTCCTTAAATAAGGGCAGGTGTCCTGCAAGGGGTGGATGTCCTCCCGTTGAAGTTTCA
>JBAWXO010000209.1:0-4161 GCA_037144035.1 Kiritimatiellales bacterium | reverse complement strand
CCACAGTAAGAAAATATTCTGTAACCGAGCACGCTTGCCCCGCCGAAGGCATGGGGGGGGCAGATGTAGTAATAAAAACCGAAGATCATGCGAAACTTGGTATGATTACCGAATGGACGGCTGAGGACAGCCGTCCCTACCTGAAGAAGAAGAAGAACGCGACGAGGGCGTCGCTATGCGGGAGAATCAGCGGCAGGGATGCCGCTGCCACCTTGAGCAGAAGGCGAATCGACTCTACTTAGCAGGTGGCGCGGACTGGCGTTGTTTCAACCATTCGATGTTGCGGTTGACTGTTTTATTAGAACGATCCATTTTCTGGGCATATTCGAACGTGGTTAGCGCTTCTTCGTAAAGCCCCGCCTTACGCAATTCAATTCCCAGTTTGCGCCAGTAAAAATCGTTGAAGCGTTTGTAGTTGGCGGCCTGCCGCAGATAATCCAGCCCTTTATCCCGGTTACCGAGAAACAGCTCGATACGCCCCAGCCCGAAAACCACTTCTTCCTTTTTGGTGTTCGTCCGGTAGGCGGCCGCATAGGCCGCCTGCTCTTTGAGCGCCCATTCGTGCTTGCGGGCCGGATCCAGTTCATAATAGCGGTAATGGTAATAAAGCTGGCCAAGGCCCATTTGGGGAAACCAGTTCTGCCGATCAATCCGTTCGGCCGTTTTATAAAAACTTTCGGTGCGCTGAAATTTTTGTTTTAACAGGAGCTTGTCGCCCCAGACACGAATCCATGCTGAACTCATTACCGGCACAACCCATAAGGCCGACAACAGAACTGCCAAAGTGAAAATCCATTGAACTCCGGCGTTGCGCTGCGGGTGCCTGGCTGGGGAGGCTTGGATCAGTGGAGCGGCGGCGGCGCCTGCAAGCAGAGCCAGCATCAGCGCATTGGGAAAAATGTGCAGTTCGAAATCGAAAAAGCCGTGTACGGCGGTGCCGGCCAGCGCGCCGAGCAATGCAACTGCCGGCAGGGCATGATACGGTCGGGGCGACGTCCGGATGAAGCGGATCATCTGCACAGAAACGCTGATCAGTACACAGAGCACCAATACGCCGCCGATCAGCCCGTACTCAGCGAGCAGTTCCAGATATTCGTTGTGAGGATGGATCGTTTCGATACGAACGCCGGTAAAGCGTGTGCGGTAATCTTCAAAGGTTAGTCCATAATTCCCCGGGCCGAATCCGACAACAGGGCGACCCTTGATCATTCGGGTCGTATCCGCCCAAGTCATCGGACGGAAGTCGATGGCGGCTACGCGCTCCCAATCTCCGGCAACCGCCAATGACAAAACCTTCACCACCGGCTGCATGCGGGTGCGGAACATGGATGAACCTGCCCAGAGTCCGCCGAGCGCACCGGCGCCCAGCAGCGGCACTACCAGCAGGGCGACGCAAAAGGCGCGGCGGCTTTTGCGCAGGATCATGAATAGAACGGTGGTTCCAATTGCCGCCACAGTGCCTAGGATACCGGCACGCGACTGGGTTTGATAGATCAGCAGGCAGAAAAGCGGCAGGGCATAAGCAAAGCAGATGCGCCAGAACCAGCCGAACTGCGGCAGGAAAATAAAAACGAGACAGAACGGAAGCCACATCTGGAAAAGATGCGCGATGTGGTTGGGGCATTGATAGGTGCCGCCAAGCCTCCCGCCTTTCCAGTAATCGGCATAACGCTCTATGCCGAAAATCAGATTGGGTGCGACCTTATGCTGAACCAGGCTGTAGAGAGCCACCAAGACAAGGGCCATAAAGACGACAGACCACACGGTCTTGCGGTATGAAAAGCGCGAAAGGATATTCGCGGCGGCCCAGTAGACACCGAGATAGCAACCGAAGTGGAGCGTGCTGATCTTGGCCTCATACGGCAGAACGGAAAAAGGGATCAGAGCCAGACTGTAGAGCCAGAACAGGAGGAGAGGAATGCCGCCGGGAGGCGCCCTGAAACCTGAAACTTGAGACCTGAAACTTGAAACCTGCCCGCGTTCGCGGAACGCGGCTACAGAAGAATTGCGGCCGAGGAACGCGGCGGAAAGCCAGACGGACAACGAAAGATAGAGCAACGTCAATAACGGCGCATAGAGCGTCGCCTTATCCTCCCAAACGCCGAAGAGTGCCGTTGCGACAGCAACGGAAATCACCAAGATGGCGATCATTGTTTTTTCAATTTTAGACATGGTGATTTCCAGAGGTCGGTTTGTGTGAGGGTATGGGTGTAGGGGCGTAAGGGTGTGGTGTAAAAAGTGAAAGAATCAATTCATCGGCACCAGTTGCCCGCTCCCTCTATCATGGTTATGAGTTGTGAGATCACTCTTTCGTAGCGTTGATCGAAGTTTTCATAAACACTCTGCGTCATGTAATCGGCTTTTAAAGCGAAATCCAGCCAGCATTGCATTTCCGCTGCTTCGGTTTCTGCATCGCTTAATTTAGAAATAAAGGCGGCTTTATAGCGGCGTTTCCGCCAAGCCTCGGAAATATTCGCAGGTACTGAGCGGGAGGCCCGTCGCATCTGGTCTGCCAACACGAAGCGTTCTTCATACGGCAGTATTTTAGCGAATTCATGTGTCTCTAACGCTAGAGCCAGCGCCTCCTGATATACATCTAAATCCCGAAAACTTTTTGCAAACTCACCCATTTCTTTACGCCCTTACCCCGTAACACCGCCACCCTCATACATATTAGAGCCGCTTCGCGGCGTTAATACGCGCCACTTCCGAACAGGACAACGCGCACGGTACGGATGAGGATTACGATGTCGAGCCAAACGGACCAGTTGGTGACGTAATAGGTGTCCCACTTATCCATGCCAGCGGTTCCGGTGTCGCTGCGCCCGGAGACCTGCCAAAGACCGGTGATGCCGGGGCGGACGCGGATGCGCAACCGCTGTGTGCGCGGCTGCAATTCATCGTGATGATATTTTGGCAAGGGACGAGGCCCGACCAAGGCCATAACACCCGTCAGGACACACCAGAGTTGCGGAAGTTCATCCAGCGAGGTTCTACGGAGAAACCAGCCGACCGAGGTAATACGGGAGTCTTTTTTGAGCTTAAAGTGTTTTTCCCACTCGGCCTTCAAAGCGGGATCCTCTGCTAATTTGCGCCGCAGAATTTTTTCAGCGTCCGGAACCATCGTACGAAGCTTATAGGTCTTAAAGGTGCTGTTGTTCAGGCCGATTCTTTCCTGAGAATAAACCGAAGAATTAAAATCCTGCAACCACACCAGCAGCATAAAAAGAAGACAGATCGACCCCCATAGTGGGAATGTGAGAAAAATCAACGCACGTTCGGTAGTTGTTTTAAAGAGATAGGAAGCCGGATCGAGAAGGTTGCGGCGGATTTCAAGGGCCAGAATGCCCTGCATGTCACACGGCTTCACCCAAAGCGACGGGGCGTCTTGGAGGTCAGGCACCAGTAAAATCGTGTTGTAGGTTTGCAGCGGCCCCTCCAGCAGAGCGATCAGATCGCCGCGGAGCATTTCCGGCAACGCCACAATAGCGACCGGCATCCGCTGCGTCGTGTTTCGAAGTGTCCCCAGAACCGGCAGTCCGCCGGCGACCGCGCCTTGCCGGTAGTCATCGCTAAGAACCCCCTTGGGGATAAACCCGAGGGTCCGATCCTTACACAATGCGGCGGCGACAATCGGAATGGTGTTCTTCGTGCCGTAAATAACCGCAGGAACCCCCCAGAGATTAAGTCCCGCCAATATTTTTTTGATAACGAACCGGCCTGCCGGGATCAAAACAGCGGCTATAAAATAGGATGCCACAAATAATATCCGGCTGAAGCTTTCTTCGCGTTGTAAAAAAACAAAGACCAGCGCCGACGCAAACAGTGTCATTAACAGCAGTTGAGTACGCCGCAACTCCTCAACAGCGCCCAGCCCCCACCCCGGCGCCAGACGAGTAACCCAGGAGCCGATCCACCAGGCGGGAATCAACAGAAGAATCGACTCGATCCGGACAGGAACACCTTTCGCCCAGAAAAGCAGTGTACTTCCCGCCAGTATAGCCAGAAAAATCATCAGACTGTCCATCACGCTCAAGGCGATCGCATCCATCAACCGCCGTCTGAGAAACGGATTGGCCCCGCGAAAATCTGAGTCAATGGATATGCCTGTATTATATGGACTCATGCTGTTTGTTTGTGGGTTGTGAGGGTAATGGCCAT
>JBAWXO010000208.1:0-4169 GCA_037144035.1 Kiritimatiellales bacterium | reverse complement strand
GGCGGTATAATTTCTGTGGCACTTTCCATCCCCGGCGATTTAGCACCGAGGTTCCCGCGTTAACCACGGAACGTCCTGCCCTGCGGAGTCCGGACTTTCCTCCCCTTGGCGAACCAAAGAGCGGTCGATACACTCTGCCTGCAAGAAAGAAGATACGCTGTGCCGCGCTATGCGGCGAGAAGTTTTATGTGCGAAGCACTTTGGAGTGCGGAGCTTCTTATGCTCCGCTTTTCCGCCGAAGGCGGATCAGAGAAAGAAAAAAGCGGTGATACGGCTATGCTTTTATCACCGCAATCCAAAGCATTAGCATTTTAGCGAACGTTGATGAGCATGCGTCCGCAGAAGTTTTCCAATGTTTGGAAAATTTTCCTGTTGTAGGGCGGGGTCCGTGACCCCGCCTCCGAGGCCACCGGCCTCGGCTACAGAAATTCAACCGAACGCGCCCGGAGGTCGCGTTCCACCAAAACACGCAGGTTAAAACGCAAAACCACCCCGCCGTTCCGGCACCCCTCCAAAGGAGGGGATTACTTTTCAGGAGGGTTCAGAATCTACAAATCCCCTCCAACGGAGGGGTGGCCACAGGCCGGGGTGGGTTATGCGGCAGGGCGAAATATTCTAGCGCACGTTGATGAGCATACGGCCGCAGAAGTTGCAAATGACGAGCTTGTCGGGGTTCAGCGCATCGTTGGTGACCTGCGGCGGCAATCTCATGTGGCAGCCGGAGCAGTGATCCTTTTCAACCTGAACGACGGCGAAGTCGCCCTTGTTTTTGAACAGGCGCTCGTATTTTAAAAGCAGTGACGGATTGACGTTTGAGGTGATCCGTCCGCGATCCGCGAGAAGCGCATCGAGATCTTCCTGAACTTCCTTCAGGCGGTCATCGAGCATCTCTTTTTCTTCGCTGACGCCGCCCTCTTCTTCTTTCAGTTCGGCTTCGCGCTCAGCGATGATCTTTTTGGCGGATTCAATATGTTCCATCAGCACAATTTCGCGGTCTTCGAGCACGGAAATATGTTTCTCAGCGGCGGCGATTTCCTGGAGGAACGCGCGATACTGGTCGTTCGTCTTGGCCTCCAGCTGCTGCTGCTTGTATTTGATAATCTTTTCGCTGTGCACCCCGGCTTCGATTTCGAGCTGTTTGAGGTCGGCGGTGACTTTTTTGAGCGCTTCGCGGGATTGGTTGAGCTTGGTTTTTGCGCCTTCGAGCTGTTTTTCGATGTCGGCCTTGCGGGCGGGGATGTCGCGGATTTCGCGCTGGAGTTTTGCGATTTTACGGTCTTTTTCCTGCAATACCAGCAGTGCCTCGAGCGGATGTGCCATAACTAAAACTCCATTCAGCAGAACAAAAATGAGCGGGGAGAATAAGCCCTATCCCCAAACGTGACAACAGAAAATTCAGGGAATAATGGAAACGGCGGACTGATTGAAAATGATGGCGGGTACAACTGCCGGAATTCCCAATATTCCTGCATTCCATCAATCCACCATTCCTTTCTCCCTTAGCTTCCGGGATGAACCAGCGGCAGACCCTGCTTGCAAAGCGGGCATTCCGCAGGCTCCCAGATGACCGGCTCGATATCGAGCAGGCTGACGGTCGGGTAGTCAAACTTCGCCTTGCCGCCACTGCGGTTGACCAGCACACCGACGGCCTGGACAATGCCGCCGTTCTGCTGGACAATATCAAGGGTCTCCTGCACACGTCCGCCGCGGGTAATCACATCTTCCGCCACCAGAAACCGTTCGCCCTTTTTAATTTTGAACCGGCGCATCACCAGCATTTTGTCCGCGTTCTTTTCGGCGAAAATAAAGCGAGTGCCAAGCGCGCGGGCGACTTCGTGTCCGACCGGAATTCCGCCGAGCGCCGGGGAGATCACCGTGTCGATTTCCAGCTTACCGAGAACGGCTTTCATCTTTTCGACCAGCGCGGTGCAAACCTGCTCGGCGATGCGGGGATACTGCAACAGCAGAGCGCATTGGAAAAAACAGTTGGAGTGAAGGCCTGAACGGAGTTCAAAATGGCCGTTGAGCAATGCCTGAGTGTCTTCAAAGAGTTTGAGCAGATCGGTTTCTTTCATGATTTTCCTGATGTCTATTTTGATTGCGCGTTTCCTAAACTGATTCGGTAATCCTGTCCACCGCCAAACTCGAGAATGCGTTGTACGTGCTTCCCGAGAATATCGGCCTCTAAATTCACTTGGGTACCGGGCTTGAACTCCGCCATGTCGGTTTCCTCGATCGTGTGCGGGATAATATGGACGACAAACGCGTCGTCCATCAGCTCCGCAACGGTCAGCGAAATTCCGTCCAGCGCGATCGAGCCCTTGTACACCATCAGCATGAGCATGTCCCGCGAGCATTCGATTTCAAACTTCCAGTCGCGATCAATGCGGTCGATCCGCCGCACCCGTCCGGTGCCGTCGACGTGGCCGGTCACAATATGTCCGCCCAGCGTGTCGCCCAGCGCCAGCGCGCGCTCCAGATTTACCATCGAGCCCGGTCCTTTTTCGCCGAGGTTGGTCTTGTTGAACGTTTCGGTCAGGACATCGAAACAAAAATTTGCGCCTTCGATGGCGGCGACCGTCAGGCAGGCACCGTTCACGGCGATACTGTCGCCCAGATGAATCGGTGCATCAAACGGACGGTTCGGCTTCAGCGTGATACGGCCCGACGCACCGTGCATCTTCACATCCACAATGGTTCCAAGCCGCTGGACAATTCCTGTAAACATCATTTCTCCCTGACCGGTAAGGCCCGTATAAAAACATCTTTTCCGCATTTTTCCAAGGTCTGGAAATGCAAAAGCGGCATATTGTCCAGCGGCCAGCCTTTTTTTCCAACCATTGGAACCCCGTCTCCGCCAAGCAGTGCTGGCGCAACAAACAGAGCAAATTCATCCACCAGCCCGGTGCGTACCAGCGATCCGGCCAGTTCGCCGCCGCCTTCGCACAGCACATGCATCACGCCGTGCTTGCCGAGCTCGAGCAGGATTTTTTTAAGCGGACGGTTCATCACCAGCGTCCGATCCGACGCTTCATCTGTCAGCACTTTGGCGTCGGCCTGAAGAGTTGCTCCGACCACCACCCGTAACGGCGCGCGGCCTTTGGCCGGGCGCGGCAGAAGCGACGGATTGTCGGCGCGCACCGTTCCCGCGCCGACCATAATGGCGTCAGCCGAACGGCGCAGTTCCTGCACTTTAGCCCGTGCCTGCGGGCCGGTAATCCACTTGGACTTTCCGGATGCGTCGGCGATCCGGCCATCAAGAGTTGCGGCCAGTTTGAGCGTCACGTACGGCATACCGGTGAGAATGCGTTTAGCAAACGGTGCAATCAGTGCCTCGGCTTCGGTGCGGCAGATACCGGTGAGCACCTCGACACCGGCGCGGCGTAAAATCCGGATGCCCCGCCCCGCATGTACGGGGTTCGGGTCTTTCGCGCCGATCACCACGCGGCGGATGCCGCGCGCCAGAATCAAATCCGTGCACGGCGGTGTTTTTCCAAACGTCGAACACGGTTCCAGGGTGACATAGAGAATTGCTGATTTTAGATTTTTGATTGTCGATTGGAGGCAGTTAACTTCGGCGTGCGGGCCGCCGGCTTTTTTATGAAAACCTTCCGCGATGATTTTACCGTCTTGAACCAGCACCGCGCCGACCGGCGGATTGGGCCGTGTCAGCCCTTCCCCGCGTTTTGCCAGCGCGAGCGCCCGTTGCATGAATGGTTCGTGAAGACTCATTGCGGATTATGTGTGCGGGAAGGCCGGTCGAGTTCTTTTTGAATCCGGTCGAGCACGCCGTTCACAAAACGGCCGGACTCTTTGCTAATATAGGCTTTGGCGATCTCGACCGCCTCATTAATGGAAACCACCGGCGGAATATCGCTGCGGAAAAGCATTTCGTAAACCGCCACGCGCAGGATCGTGCGGTCGAGCACGCCGAGGCGGTCGACATCCCAGTTCTCCGTGTACTTTGAAATTGTTCGGTCGACCTCACGCCGTTTTTCAATCACGCCACGCACCACTTCATTCACATACGTCTGGTCGCGTTCCGCCGGTTTCTTTTCTTCGTCGTTCCAGAAATCAACCAGAGCCTGATCCAGATTTTCCGGATTAAACTCCGTCTGAAACAGAAGCTGCACAGCCCATTCACGCGCCTGACGGCGCCCAGTCACTTT
>JBAWXO010000207.1:0-4181 GCA_037144035.1 Kiritimatiellales bacterium | reverse complement strand
ACTCACCATGCCGACTCGTATATCAAGGCTGAACTGCCCGATGACGGAAACTACTATGTCCATCTGACCGACACCGCACACCAGGGCGGTCCCGACAGCACCTACCGCCTGCGTCTCAGTCCGCCGCAACCCGACTTCGCCCTGCGCACCGAACCATCCCACTTCGATATCCGCGGCAGCAACGCTTCCGTAACTGTCTATGCCATCCGCAAAGACGGTTTTAATGGACCGATCACCTTACGCCTCAGGGAGCCGGCGACCGGCTTTGAGGCCAAACCGGTCACTTTGCCGGCCAAAGCCGAAAAAATCCAATTCAATATCCGCTACACTGGGAAAGATTTGAAAGGGTCCATTCCGGCCGTGATCACCGGAACCATAGAGTCCGGCGGCAGGCAAAAGACCCGGCAGGCCGTCCCGGCTGAAGACTGGATGCAAGCCTTTCTGTGGAGACATCTGGTTCCCGCACAGGAACTCGTCATCTACCGGTACGACCGCTCCATGTCACCTCCTGTCCGCCCTCTGCCGCCGGGACCGGACCTCTCTGTCTACCAGGGAGCTTCCACTAACTTAACTCCGGAACAAAAACAGATTGCCAATCAGATCAAACAAGCCAACCGCCTCTACGAGGAGTGGCTTCTCACAGACAATCTCTACCAGGAAACCATCAAAGGCCTCGTCAATTTTACAACCGAGAAAAAGCCTGAATAAAACCTGCTTTTCAGAGCAGATACAAAGGCACTGACCCGGATTAAACTCACCGCTGAAACTTGAGCAGGAGCGCACCGAGCGGCGGCAGGTCGAGCTGGATAGAGAATCCTTTACCGTGCCAAGGCAGATGGTGCGCGTCGTAATCAGCGTCCTCTTTTGGCCCGGCATTACTTCCGCCGTAAACAGCGGCGTCGGTGTTGAGAATGACTTTCCAGTCACCAGCCTGCGGCAGGCCGATGCGATAGCCGGGACGCGGCGTCGGCGTGAGGTTAAGCGCGCAAACGATGATTTCCTGAGGGTCGCGTCCTTTGCGCAGAAAGCAAACGACAGAACTTTGCGCATCATGGAAATCAATCCAGTCGAAACCCTGCCATGACGATTCGATGTCATAGAGCGCGGCTTCGTTCGTATAGAGATGATTCAATTTGCCGACCAGCTTCCTGAGTTTCTGATGCGGCTCGTAGGAGAGCAGGTTCCAGTCGAGGCTGGTCGCGGCGTCCCACTCGCGCCACTGGCCGATCTCGCATCCCATGAAAATAAGTTTCTTTCCGGGGTGCGCAAACATGTAGGCGAAAAGCAGGCGCTGGTTGGCGAATTTCTGCCAGAAATCGCCGGGCATTTTGTCGAGCAGCGAGGCTTTGCCGTGAACGACTTCGTCGTGTGAAAACGGCAGAATGAAATTTTCGGTGAAGGCGTAGATCATGGAAAACGTCAGGTCGCCCTGATGGTATTTGCGATGGACCGGATCTTTGCTGAAATATTTCAGTGTGTCGTTCATCCAGCCCATGTTCCACTTGAAGTCGAAGCCGAGGCCGCCGAAATCCACCGGATGCGAGACCTGCGGGAAGGCGGTCGATTCTTCGGCAAAGGTCAGGAAGCCGGGGCATTCCGCATGCACCATGCTGTTGAAGTGTTTGATGAATTCAATTGCCTCGAGATTTTCCCGTCCGCCGTAGCGGTTGGGAATCCACTGCCCCGCTTCACGAGAATAATCCAGATAGAGCATGCTGGCGACGGCGTCCACGCGCAGTCCGTCGATGTGATATTCATGCGCCCAGAAGATGGCATTGGAGAGCAGGAAGCCGCTCACTTCGTTGCGGCCGTAATTGAAAATCAGCGTACCCCAGTCCATGTGCTCGCCTTGGCGCGGATCGGAGTGTTCATAAAGATGTGTGCCGTCAAAATAACCGAGCCCGTGCGCGTCCTTCGGAAAATGCGCAGGCACCCAGTCAAGAATGATGCCGATGTCTGCCTGATGACAGCGGTCAACGAAGTAGCGGAAATCATCGGGCGAACCGAAACGCGAGGTCGGCGCATAGTAGCCGCTGGTCTGATAGCCCCACGAACCGTCGAACGGATGTTCGGCGATCGGCATCAGCTCAATGTGCGTGTAGCCCATCTCTTTGACGTACGGAATCAGCTGCTCTGCCAGTTCGCGATAGGTCAGCCAACGCCAGCCGTCCTGCCGCTTCCACGAACCGAGATGAACTTCATAGACGCTGATCGGACGTTCATACCATTTGGTTTGTGCACGCTGTTCGATCCACGCGGCATCATTCCACTGATAACGGCTGAGATCGCAAACAACAGACGCCGTGCGCGGACGCAGTTCAGCGGCGAAAGCGTACGGATCGGCCTTCTGCGCCCAAAAACCGTCCGGGCCCTTGATCTCAAATTTATACTGGTCGCCTTCTTTGACGCCGGGAATAAAAAGTTCCCAGACACCGGAATTGTCAATCGGCGTCATCGGGTGAATCCACGCCTCCCAGTTATTGAACGAACCGATCACGCTGACGTGTTGCGCGTTCGGCGCCCAGACCGCGAAATAAACGCCCTTCTTCCCATCCTCCTCCAGTAGGTGCGCGCCGAACTTTTCATAGGTGCGGTAATGCGTTCCCTTGCCGTACAGGAACAGGTCGAAGTCCGTCAGTTTCGGTCTTGTTTCCATAATCAGTAAGCCCTCGCGTCGCTGTTTTCCATAAAGTTGACGAAGGAGCGGTTGACGACGCGGTTGCCGCCGGGCGTTGGATAATCGCCGGTGAAATACCAGTCACCCGTATGGTTCGGGCAGGCGGCGCGCAGACCTTCGATACTCTGATAAATCACCTGGAACTGCGCCTTGAGATCGGCGGGCCGCAGGATCGCGGCGATCTTCGCCTCCACCTCATGCGCCTTGAAGAGTTTGTAGAGTGCCTTGACCTCGTTCTTCACCTGATCGCGCGGCAGTTCGAGACTGGCTTTGCAAGCGTCGTAAATCTGCGTGAGTACCGCTTCGCGGCCGGTTTCTTTCACCAGCGCGATCGCGGCCTGAAACGCAACGAAGTCCTTGAGCTTGGACATGTCGATGCCGTAGCAATCGGGATAACGGATTTCGGGCGCCGAGGAAACGATGACAATTTTTTTCGGATGTAGCCGGTCGAGAATCCGCAGAATGCTTTCACGTAGCGTCGTGCCGCGCACGATGGAGTCATCGAGGATCACCAGTGTATCCGTCGGTTTCACCACACCGTAGGTGGTGTCATAAACCAGCGAAACCAGTTCGCGGCGGTCTGAATCGGCGGTGATGAAAGTGCGCAGCTTGGCATCCTTCGTCATGATTTTTTCCATGCGCGGCTGATAATTGACCAGCTCGGCGATCCGCGCGGCGGTTAGATTTCGCTCGTGCAGGATGTGGTACTTCGCCCGCTCGGCAACGTAAGCTTTGGCGCCTTCCATCAATCCGTAAAACGCGGCGTCCGCCGTGTTCGGAATGTAGGAGAAAACGGTGTTATCCAGATCGTAGTCGACCGCCTTCAAAACCGGATCGGTGAGCTGGCGACCCAGCTGTTTGCGCTCGCCGTAAATGTCACGGTCGGTTCCTCGTGAAAAATAAATCCGCTCAAAGGAACACTGTTTGATTTCCTCCACGTCGGAGATCTGCTCATGGAGCACCTCGCCGTTTTTGCGGACAATCAGCGCGTGACCCGGCTTGATCTCTTGAACAGCGTCGATCGGCACGCCAAATGCCGTCTGAATTGCCGGACGCTCGGAGGCCACCACCACGAACTCGTCATCGCGGTAGAAAAAGCCGGGGCGGATGCCGCAGGCGTCGCGCATAACGAACAGGTCGCCGTTGCCGATGATGCCCGCCATCGTGTAGCCGCCGTCAAAATTTTTCACCGCGCGCTTTAGCACCGTCACCAGATCGAGATGGGCGGCGATTTTTTCTGAAATCATCGAGCGATCCAGCCCTTCCCTGCGGAATTCGCGGAACAGCCGGTCGTTCTCCTCGTCGAGGAAGTGGCCGATTTTTTCCAGCACCATCACCGTATCGGTCTCATCGATCGGGTGCTGACCCAGCCCGACCAGCGCGTCAAAAAGCTCGTCGTTGTTCGTGAGATTGAAATTGCCCGCCAGCACCAGATTGCGGCTGCGCCAGTTGCTCGGACGCAGAAACGGATGGCAGAAGTCAATGCCACCGCGTCCGCGTGTGC
>JBAWXO010000206.1:0-4211 GCA_037144035.1 Kiritimatiellales bacterium | reverse complement strand
CCGTACGCCCGTCCGGTTGCGCAGGGCCGGATCTGCGGCCAGTCTGCGAATCAGTGCTTTGAAGGAGTCGCCGTCGTCGGCTTTGAACACAAAACCGTTTTCGCCATCGCGGATGACTTCAAGAATTCCCGGCAGGTCGGGGCCGATGACGGTTTTTCGGCAGGCCATGGAATGAAGTAATGCGCCGGGGATGATGTGAACATTTGATTCCGCACCGGTGCGCATGGCGATGCAGATATCGGCCGCATTGCAATACTGCCCGACTTCATGAACGGTTTTCAGCCAGCCGGTAAAGACGGCTCGTGATCCAAGGCCGAGTTGCACGGCCAGCTCATGAAGTGGCTTCAGTTCAGGGCCTGCGCCGACCAAAAAAATACCGATACGCGGATTTTCACGATAGAGATCCGCCGTCCATTTCAGCAGGAGGTCGAGTCCTTTACCTTGGTGCATAACGCCGTGATAGAGCAGAACGACATCGTCCGAAGCGAACCCGCTGCGGCGGCGCAGGTCACTTTGGTCCTGGGGAAAGAAGGCGGACAGATCGGGGGCATCGTTGACGACACGGATCTGCTCTTTGCGGGCGCCGCAGTCGATGAGGCGTTTGCCAGCGGCGTCGGCCCGGCAGAAAAAGCCGTCCAAACAGCGGATCTCAAGCCGCTCCAGCGCTTCCGCCAGTTTAACGAACGGGCGGCTCCATGCCTTTCGTTCCAGGAAATTATGAACATGCCAGTCGCCGTAGGCGGTGGCTACGCGGGTGTTGCAGAACAGTTTAAAAAACAGGCCGCACAGCGGGAGAATTTCAGAAACAAAAATGGCATCCGGTTTGAACCGGCGCATTTTCCACGCGGCCAGCGGCAGGTAGAGAAACATCAGCATGGATTTGACGGTGATGTCGCGGGCGCAGCGGCGGTCAACCGTCAGAGGAATTTCCGCCAGTTCCACTCCGGCGGGGACTCCTCCGGCAGGCGGACGGGTGTTGCGAAAGCTCAGATGGAGCACATCGTTGTTCTCTGCCAGAGCGGTCAGCATCCCTTTGAACTCGGCGGCCAGATCATACTGCTCGGCCAGTTGGTAACGTGAAAAAACGGCGATCCGTTTGCGGCACTGAGCGGGCTGAAGGGGTTCCGGCATTATTTGTTTCCCTTGAAAAATCTACGGATGGCGTCAATTACCCGGTCGAGTTCTTCATCCGTAATGTTCGGCGAGCAGGGCAGCCAGCAACCCTCGCGGCTTGCTTCGTCTGCGCCGGGATATGCCGACGCTGAAGCGTAGGCTGGCTGGTTGTGCAGAGCCGGCCAGAAGGGACGAAGGGTGATGCCCTGAGCCTTGAGTGAATCCACCAGCGCGTCTCGCTGTTTGCTCTTAAAGTCCGGCCACATCAAATATCCACCGTCCTCCGGACGGGGCGTGAAGATCATTTCCGGAAGGTCGCTCAATCTATCCAGATAACGCTGGTCAATTTCGCGAGAGCGTTCAATGCGGCCCGGCAGTTTTTTAAACTGTGACCGGGCCAGCGCCGCCTGCATATCGGTGACCTTAAAGTTAAATCCAGTGACCGGATGAACATCACTGCTGCGTGACAGCCGTCCGTGATCGCGGAGCCGGATCAGGTTGTCGCGAACATCTTCGCGGCGGGTCAGAACGAAGCCGCCCTGACCGCTGGTGATGATTTTGGTCGGTGCGAGCGAAAAACAACCTGCATCGGAGAGGGTTCCCAGCCAGCCCTCATTGCTTTTTGAAGCCAGCCCTTCGGCGGTATCTTCCACAATAGACAGATTGTTCTTCAGGGCGATTTTGCGCAAAGCAGGCAATTCCGCAGGACGTCCGTTCAGGTGTACCGGCACAATGGCCTTGGTGTTCTTTTGCACCCGGCGGGCTGCATCGGCCGGATCCATGTTGAAAGATATCGGATCGACATCAACGAGAATCGGTTCGGCACCGGTCAGACGGACAGCGCCGGCTGTGCCGATAAAGGTGACCGTCGGCACCAGCACTGTGTCACCGTGCCCGACACCAAGAGCTTTGAGAGCCAGCGCAATGGAAGTTGTGCAACTCGGCATGGTGACGGCATACGGAACGTCAAAGTAAGCCTGCAACTCGCGCTCAAAGGCCCGGTTTTCAGGGCCTTCATTGACAAAGCCGGATACGACTGTCTGCCGAACGGCCTCGCTGTCGGCGTTGTCCAGTACGGGAATGAACCAGGGAATTTCGCGATTTGATTTCATAGAAGTTATTCCAATGCTTGGAAAATAATGCGGCTGCCTTCGGCGCTGAAACCGAAACGGACCTCGTTGAGACCTTTGAGCACTTCACGCACGGCGGCCTGCTTTTCCGGTTCGGCGTAGAGGCAGATGAAGCCGCGTCCGCCTGCGCCGAGCAGTTTTCCACCGCGCGCTCCGGCGGCGCGGGCGGTCTCGTATGCCTGATCAATCTGCGAGTTGCTGACGCCGTTGGCGAGTGAGCGTTTGAGCTGCCACGATTCGTGGAGCAGGTCGCCGAATCCGGCAAGCGGGCCGCCATCGGCGAGGATCCGCTCCGCGTGATCCACCATTTGCATCATGGTGAGAAGCGCTTTTTCATTTTCTCCAGCTCGCTTTTTCTGATCCTGCAGGATGCTTTCGGCGGAGCTTTCGGTGCCCATGTAGAAAAGAAGCAGATTGTTTTCGAGTTCCTGCAGGCGGTCAGCGGTGACGCCGATACTCAGCACCTGTACCGGCTGTCCTTTGCGGAAGTTGATGCGGCGGAATCCACCGTAGGCCGCTTCGTACTGATCCTGCCAGCCGCCGGCATCGCCAACGCGGTCGCGTTCAATATGAATCGCCTGTCGCGCCAGTTCTTCCGGGGTGGTGCGCTGTCCGCGGAAAGCATAGAGCGCGTTGAGCAACCCGACGGTGAAGGCGGAGGAAGAACCGAGTCCGGTCTGTCCAGGTAGGTCAGCGACGTGCGAGATTTCGACGCCTTCCTGCTGATTGAGCAATAGCAGTGTTTCGCGGATGAGCGGGTGCTGAAACTCTTCGGGCGCGAGAACCGATTCGGTGCGCGAATAACTGGCGCGAAAGCGGTGTTTTGAGAAGGCGGTCAGGTGATGCACGGAAATGTAGCAGTATTTGTTGATGGTGCTGCCAAGAACCGTGCCGCCGTGCTGCTGAAAGAAAGCGGGGAAGTCGGTGCCGCCACCGAAAAAGCTGATTCTAAAAGGGGTGCGTGCGATGATCATTTCTGTTTTACCTTTTTCCTCTGGGCGTTCTTATATCCGGTTACGCCCTGTATAATCAATCCTACAGGCGCACAGTTCCTTCTTTGCGGGCTTTGAGAAACCATTGCGCGGTGCGGCGCAGGCCTTCTTCAAGAGTGGTGCTGCAGGAAAGGCCAAGCTCGTTCAACCGCGACACGGAGAAAATTTTATCCATTTGACCGTCGGGCTTTGTGGTATCCCAGACGATTTCACCAGTAAAGCCGGTGGCTTTCTTAACCGTTTCGGCCAGTTCGCGAATGGATATGCGCCGTCCGGCGGAAATGTTGACTGGTTCGCTGGAGTCGTAGTTTTTGATGAACCACGGCACGGTGGCGGCAACATCGCCGGCATAGACGAAGTCGCGGGTGGGGTGGCCGGAGCCAAAAGCAGTGATGGTTTTGTCACCGCGCTCCTGCGCTTCGATGTATTTGCGAATCAGTGCAGGAATGACGTGGGACTCTTCGAGGTTAAAGTTGTCCCATTCGCCGTAAACATTGCCGGGGATCAGCACGATGGAGTTGAAGCCGTGCTGAACGCGATAGGCCCACGACTGGGTGATAAGCATTTTTTTGGCGACGGAGTAACCGGCGCTTTCAATCTGCGGATAGCCGCTCCACATCTGGTCTTCGCCGATGGGTGATTTGGCATCCGAGGGATAGGAGCATCCGCCCATGAAGGAGATGAATTTTTTGACGCCCGCCTTCCACGATTCGTGGAGCGCGTGGGTGTTCATCGTCAGATTTTCGTAGAAGAAATCGGCTGGACGCTTTTTATTGGTGATGAGGCCTCCGGACTTTCCGGCCATGTGGACGACGCAATCGGGCTGAATCTCTTTCAACATGGCGGCGGGCGCGCCCGGTTCAAGCAGATCGTAGTCGCGGCGGCCGAGGCCGATCAGTTCTGCATTCGGAAAGGATTCCTTCAGTCGCGGCATGAAGTGGTGCCCGAGAAACCCTGTGCTGCCGGTAACGAGGAT
>JBAWXO010000205.1:0-4218 GCA_037144035.1 Kiritimatiellales bacterium | reverse complement strand
AACCACTTTTTCGGTGGCTATAGCGAGAGGGATCCACCCGTTCCCATTCCGAACACGGAAGTTAAGCCTCTCAGCGGCGATGGTACTACAGATAAGACTGTGGGAGAGTAGCACGCTGCCGGATCTATGAAGGCCGTTTGGAGCAATCCAAACGGCCTTCACCTTTTCAGGGCCGTCCGTTTTTGCGGCCGGCCCTCTTTTTTTACTTATTCGCGTTTATTCGCGTCCATTCGCGGTTAGGATTTTTCCCCATGCAGGAACGTCTCTCAAAAATCATGGCGCAGCGCGGACTCTGCTCCCGCCGCGAAGCCGACCGCTACATCGAACGCGGCCTCGTCTTCGTCGACGGCGTGCGGATCAGCGAACTGGGCACCAAAATTTATCCGGACGCGAAAATTGAACTCTCGCAGGAAGGGCTCGCGCGTCAGCAAACGCAGGTCGCTATCCTGCTGAACAAGCCCGTCGGCTATGTTTCCGGCCAGCCGGAAGACGGCTACAAGCCCGCCGTTGATTTGATCAGAGCCTCCAGTCGCTGGGAAAGCGATAAATCGCCCCGTAAATTCAACACCACTCAGCTCAAAGGGCTCGAACCTGCTGGCCGGCTCGACATCGATTCCAACGGATTGCTGGTTTTAACGCAGGACGGACGCATCGCCCGTAAAATTATCGGCGAAGAATCGGAAGTGGATAAAGAATACCTCGTCCGCGTCACTGGGAAGCTTGCCGCCGACGGACTGAAACTTTTAAATCACGGACTCAGCCTCGACGGAAAAAAACTAAAGCCTGCCCAGGTTAGCTGGCAGAACGAAGACCAGCTCTGCTTTGTGCTTCACGAAGGCAAGAAGCGGCAGATCCGCCGCATGTGTGAACTCGTCGGACTCAAAGTTGTCGGCTTAAAGCGTGTCCGCATCGGAAAAATCGTCCTCGGCAATCTTCCCCCCGGCCAGTGGCGCTACCTCCGCGCCGACGAACAGTTTTGATTTTTCCAAACATTGGAAACCGCTCCGCTTGCGCAGAGCGGAGTTCGTCGCTAGTATGCCTCACTTTTAGGAGATTTTATGCAGGACAACGAATACCGCCGTCAGCGCATTGAAAATATGAAGCTTCTCGAGGCCGCAGGCTATCCGGCCTGTGGTTCCGCGTTTAAGCGCACCGATACGTTGGCCGGACTGACCGCCTCGTTTGCAGAAGGCAAAACCGTCAGCGCCTGTGGCCGTATTGTCGCCATGCGCAAAATGGGTAAGATGGCCTTCGCGCACCTTTCCGACGGCTCAGCTAAGTTCCAGCTGATGGTTAAAAAGGATTTGATCGGCGAAGCGATCTTTGACGCCTTCAAACTGCTCGACCTCGGCGACATCATCGGCGTGACCGGCGAACTGTTCATCACCCAGACCGGCGAAAAAACCGTCCGTATCACCGAATGGAAACTCCTTTGCAAATCGTTACTGCCGATGCCGGAAAAATTCCACGGCCTGCAGGATGTTGAAGTCCGATACCGCCAGCGCGAACTCGATCTGATTTCCAACGAAGAGGTGATGGAACTCTTCAAAAAGCGCACAGCGGTGCTTAGCGAAATCCGCGCCTTTCTCGCGGCGCGCGGCTACCACGAAGTCGAAACGCCGATGATTCAGCATCTGGCGGGCGGCGCGGCGGCCACGCCGTTCAAGACGCACTACAAAGCGCTCAGCACCGATATGTTTTTCCGCATCGCGCCGGAGCTTTATCTCAAGCGGCTGATCGTCGGCGGCATGGACAAAGTGTTCGAGATGAACCGTAACTTCCGCAACGAAGGGCTCGACCGGACGCACAATCCGGAATTTACCGCGCTCGAAATTTACGAAGCCTACGGCGATATGCGCTCGATGCAGGAACTGGTGCAAAGCCTCGTCACCCATCTGGCGCAGGAAATTTTCGAACGCATGGAAGTCGAATGGATGGGCAATAAAATCAACCTTTCCACACCTTGGAAGGAAATCGCTTACCGCGACCTGATCAAAGAACACCTTGGAGATGATTGGTTTACGCATACCCTAGAGGAGGCGTGGAATTGGGATGCAGTATTAGAACTGGGTATACCTTATGATCCGGCAATGAACTTTGAGGCTTTGACCCACGAGATTTATGAAAAGAAAATAGAAGGCACGCTGATTCAGCCGACCTTTGTTACCCGTCTGCCGGCATTCCTTGTTCCGCTGGCTAAACCGTGCGCCGATGATCCGACGCTGGTGGATGTATTTGAGTTGATTGTCGGCGGCAAAGAGCTGGCTCCGGCCTACAGCGAACTCAACGATGCGCTCGAACAGCGTCGCCGCTTTGAAGAACAGGCCGCTGGCGATCCGTCTAAAATCGACGACGATTTCCTCGACTCACTCGAAACCGGCATGCCTCCGACCGGCGGTATGGGTATTGGAATTGATCGGCTGATGATGCTCCTGACCGGCTCCGACGCCATCCGTGATGTCATTCTCTTCCCGCAGCTCAAGCCGCGCAAGCGTGCCGATCAAACGGAAGAAGCATAAGGATTTTTCATGAACATGGACGTAGCCATTCTCTGCTGGACCGCCGCGACAATCGGATTGGTGCATACGCTAATCGGACCGGATCACTATCTGCCGTTTATCGTCATGAACCGTGCCCGTAAATGGAGCGCGGCCAAGACGGCGTGGATTACTTTCTTTTGCGGTCTGGGGCATGTGCTCAGTTCCGTGGTGCTCGGCCTGATCGGAATCGCCTGCGGTATCGCCGTGATGAAGCTCGAAGCGTTCGAGGCCTTTCGCGGCAACCTTGCGGCGTGGGCACTGATTGGCTTCGGCTTCGCTTACATGGGGTGGGGTATTCAATGCGGCATCCGCAACCGACCGCACACGCACCTTCACTTGAAAGATCAAGGTGCGCCAGCCCATTCTCACCAGCACGAAGGCGGACATACACATCCGCATGAACCGGCTCAAAAAGCCAACATCACTCCATGGGTTCTCTTTACCATTTTCGTACTCGGCCCCTGCGAGCCGTTGATTCCTCTGTTGATGTATCCGGCTTCACAGCACAGCCTGTACGGCACAGTGCTGGTCGCGACAGTTTTCAGCGTAGTGACCATCAGCACCATGCTGTGTATTGTCATGGCCGCATCGTGGGGGATCAGTTTCGCCCGTCTCGGAAAACTGGAGCGCTGGACGCATGCCCTGGCGGGCGGCGCAATCTGCATGTCCGGGCTGGCCATCCAGTTTTTGGGTCTCTGATACGTAATTCGTGACGAGTAATGCGTAATGAGAAGCTGTTGCGGATTACGCATTACTTGTTGTATCCAAAAATTCGCGTTGATTCGCGTTCATTAGTGGTTGGGTTTCCAGTACGCTTTCTTTGAATGATTCGTCCGATTGAACATCCCGAAACACTGCTGGCCACCGAGCGCTTTTTTGCGTCCGACGGCGGACTCGAGCAGGCGCATGTCGGTAATGAGTTTCCGTTTGAAATCCGTCCGCAGCAGCAGCAGATGGCCCGTGCCGTCGCTGAAGCCTGCGCCAATTCGTGTCATCTCGCCGTCGAAGCGGGTACGGGTGTTGGCAAAAGTTTTGCCTATCTGGTGCCGCTCATTCTGAACGCGTTGGCGCAAAATGTTCGCGCCGTGGTGGCGACTTACACGATCACGCTTCAGGAGCAGTTGATGGAGAAAGATATTCCGTTTCTCCAGAAGTCGCTTAGCGTGGATTTTAAGGCGCGGCTGGTGAAGGGACGTTCCAACTATCTCTGTCTGCGGCGGCTGGCGCGGGCGCGGCAGATGGGCAGCGATTTGTTTGATACGTCGAAGGAAGTTGAACTGGCGCGAATCCGCGCCTGGGCCGATACGACAATTGAAGGAAGCCGTCAGGACCTGGAACCTCAGCCTTCGGAGGATGTCTGGAGCGCGGTCTGTGTAGAGCACGGCAACTGCCTCGGTAAAAAATGCCCGGACTATGAACACTGTTTTGTCATGAAGGCGCGCGCCGGACTCCACGAAGCGAATCTGCTGGTCGTAAACCACCATCTCTTTTTCTCCGAACTGGCGGTGCGTGCGACGGGCGGCGCTTTTCTGCCGGACTACGGCATGGTCGTTTTCGATGAAGCGCACCAGATGGAAAATGTGGCGTCGGAGCATCTGGGCATCCGCCTTTCGCGTTACGCCATGGAGCATTGGCTGCGGCGGCTGTTTACGCAGGATAACCGGAAAGGCCTTTTCGC
>JBAWXO010000204.1:0-4223 GCA_037144035.1 Kiritimatiellales bacterium | reverse complement strand
AAGGATTTGAGCGCGCAACGGATGCAGACTTCGCCCGTTTTTTGGATATTGCCAAAGGCTCCTCTGGTGAAGTCCGAAGCATGTATTACACGGCTATGGATTTAAAATACGTCTCAGAAGAAACAGCTAAACAGCGGCAGACTAAAGCGAAAATTGTCGCTTCAGGAATCGGTGCACTGATCAAACATCTGAGGAAAAAGGATTCCTGACCTTCGACTTTTGACTTTTAGACTTTCGACCTGAATAAAAACGGAGTTTTTATGAAAGCATTTGTGATCGGAAACGGCGGATGGGGAACCGCGCTCGGGATGATTCTGGACGGCAACGGTCACGATGTGACCGTGTGGGGCCCGTTCGAGGAAGAAATTGAGGCCATCAGCAACGCGGCTGAAAACACGATCTATCTGCCAGGCGTGGAAATCCCGTCCGCGATTCAGTGGACGTCCAGTCCCGCCGGCGCAAAAGATGCCGAGCTAATCGTACTTGTCGTTCCGTCGCGCTTTATGCGCACCACGCTCGAAATCTTTAAGCCGCACCTGCACACCGACGCACTGATCGTCAGTGCCACCAAAGGACTCGACGAACAAACGCACCGCCGAATGAGCGAAACCGCCTTGGATGTGCTGCACCGCAACGTCGCCGTTCTCTCCGGCCCGTCCCATGCGGAAGAAGTCGCGCGCGGCGTGCCGACCGCCGTCACCGTCGCCGGCGAAAACGCAGAGCAGATTCAACAGGCCTTCCTGGGGACAACCTTTCGCGTTTACACCTCCGACGATGTGATCGGCGTCGAGCTGGGCGGCACGCTCAAAAATATTATTGCGGTCGCCGCCGGAATTCTCGACGGCATCGGACTGGGCGATAATTCCAAGGCGGCGCTGATGACGCGTGGCCTCGCCGAAATCACACGGCTCGGTGTAGCGCTTGGCGCGAAGCCGGAAACTTTTTACGGACTGAGCGGTATCGGCGATCTGATCGTCACCTGTTCGAGCCGTCACAGTCGCAACCGCTCTGTCGGCGAACGGCTCGGCAAAGGCGAAAAACTTAGCGACATTATGGGCGGCATGAAGCAAGTGGCCGAAGGTATCTGGAACGCCAAGGCTGCGCGCGACCTCGCCCGTGAATACGATATCGAAATGCCGATCACCGAAGAGGTTTGCGCCATTGTCGAAAGCGGAAAAGATCCACGGCAGGCTCTCAAAGACCTCATGAACCGCGATCCAAAAGCAGAGTAGATTTTTCCAACCGCGAATGAACGCTAATCAACGCGAATGGGCTTCAATAGCCGGACCTGCTGCAGGCCGAGTGATCCCGCCCGGCGAGAGATCAGCCTCTGGACACTGCGCCGCCTGCGGAACTGTGCATTCGCTGGGCGAAGGCAACAGCCGCAAATACGCGCTGGAGCTGATGCGACAACTTGAAAAACACAGGCGGATTGATTTTCTCTCTCAAGAGGTAGGGACGCCTCGCCGAGGCGTCCGCGGACAGTTCGGCGAACTGTCCCTACCCAACGCCACATCCCCCTTCTCGACGGATTACCTTTGGGGCGAAGCGCGCGGACAAATGTTCGGCGTGCTCGAATGCGCAGACGCCTCCGGCAATACCGTCGTTCTGAAAGCGTTTTCCTGCCAGTACGACGGCGAGTGGCTGGTCGACGGATGGGTTCCGCCGATCCTTGATGTCGCCGAGTTCCACCGCTTGTCCGGTCCGGTTGACCGCGAAATCAAACAGCTCGACCGGCTCATCGCAGAGCAGAAAAATCCCGAGCTGATTCGCAAACGCAAAGCGCTCTCACAGGATTTGATGAAACAGATTCACGGCCTCTACCAGCTCACCAACTTTCGCGGCGAAACCAAACCGATGACCGAAGTATTTCAGGGCGGCATCCCGACCGGTGCAGGCGACTGCTGCGCGCCGAAGCTTTTAAACCATGCGGCTAAAAACGGACTGAGGCCGCTCGGTCTCAGCGAGTTTTACTGGGGGAAAGAAAACCGTTCAGGCACACGCAAACACGGTGAATTCTATCCGGCCTGCGCCGAAAAATGTCAGCCAATCCTCGGCTTCATGCTTTTCGGGGCAGAGAACTGTTTAGCCACAAAAAACACAAAACCAGCACAAAAAAAACTCCAGATTATTTTTGATGAGCGCGAGTTCGTGGTGGTCAACAAACCCTCCGGACTACTGGCAGTGCCGGGTAAAGGTGAAGATAATCAGGACTGCGTTGTCGCGCGGATCAAAGCGCTTTGTCCGGACTGCATCGAACAGCCCGCCGTTCACCGGCTGGACATGGATACCTCCGGCCTGATGGTGCTGGCGCTGACCGCTGACGCGCACCGTGAGCTGTCGCGACAGTTTGAACATCGCGAAATAGAAAAACGCTACATCGCTCTGTTGGACGGCGAAGCGTCCGGCAACGAAGGAACTATCGAACTGCCCTTCCGCCTCGACGTCGAAAACCGGCCGCACCAGATTTATGATCCGGTTCGCGGGAAAACCGGAATCACGCACTGGAAGGTGCTGAGCACCAACACTAAAAAAACAAGAGTGGAGTTTATTCCTGTTACCGGAAGAACCCACCAGCTTCGCATTCACGCCGCCTCAGAGCACGGACTGGGAATTCCAATCCTTGGAGACCGGCTTTACGGCTCCGGCACCGGCCCGGGCCAACTCAAACTCCACGCCAGTTTCCTGAGATTCACCCATCCGCGTACCGGCGAACGGCTGGAGTTCCATTCCACGCCTGATTTTTGATTAACCGCGAAAGAGCACAAAGAACTCAAAGAAATAATCCGGGAGGTGGTTGAGTGGCCCCTGAGCTCCCTTTTGCGATCTCTGCGTTATTTTGCGGTTAAATTTCCGTCTTCGCGATTCCATTTTCGGGCGGGTTCGGTAGACTGCGCCGCATGAAAATCAATCCTTTCAAAGCATGGCGGCCCGCCGCAGGTCTGGCGGATAAAATTGCGACTCTTCCTTACGATGTAATGGATCGGAAACAGGCGGCGGAAATGGCCGCCGGCAATCCGCTCTCGTTCCTGCGCGTAACCCGTTCGGAAATTGATCTGCCGGAAAGCACCGATCCCTATTCCGACGCCGTTTACGCCAAGGCTGTTGAAAATTTTCAAAAGCTGAAAACCGGCGGTTCACTGATCCGTGAAGAAAAACCGACGCTGTATCTCTACAGTCAGGAAATGGACGGACGTGTTCAGTACGGCGTGGTCGCGCTCTGTAACGTGGCGGACTACGAGTCCGGAAAAATTAAAATTCATGAAAAGACCCGTCGAGCCAAAGAGGACGACCGCACGAAGCACGTTGACCGGACTAACAGCCATACCGGTCCGATTTTCCTGACCTACCGCGACAATGCGGCCATCACCGGCCTGATGCAGAAAACCGCGCAGGAAAAACCGCTCTACTGTGTCACCGCCTCAGGCGGGATTATCCACACCGTCTGGAAAATCGCCGACTCCGCCGCCGTGCAGTCCGCCTTCGACGCAGTTCCGGCATTTTATGTGGCCGACGGCCACCACCGCGCGGCCAGCGCCGTGCGCGTTGCGCAAATGCGGAAGAGAGCCAATCCGAAACACACCGGCGACGAGCCGTATAACTGGTTCCTCTGCGTGCTCTTCCCCGCCGGACAGCTAAAAATCCTGCCGTACAACCGCGTCGTATTCGACCTCAACGCCCAGACCGAAAAACAATTTTTTCAGGGATTGGAAAAAGCCTTCACCGTCGCAGAGACAAAAAAGAAAATGCCCGATGCACCCGGCGCTATCTGCATGTACATTTCTAAAAAATGGTTCCTGCTGACGCCCAAAGCCGCGCTGTCCAACGATCCGGTGGCTTCGCTCGATGTGAGTGTCCTGCAAGATCGCGTGCTGGCCCCCCTGCTCGGCATCGCCGATCCGCGTGAAAGCAGCCGGATTGATTTCGTCGGCGGCATTCACGGAACGCCGGAACTCGAACGCCGCGTTAACGCGGGCGAAGCCGTTGTCGCCTTCTCGCTCTACCCGACCACACTCGACCAGCTCATGGCCGTCGCCGACGCCAACCTGCTCATGCCGCCCAAGAGCACCTGGTTTGAACCGAAGCTCCGCGACGGACTATTGGTCAATACGATCGACTAAGAAGAGTGGAGTGTTTGAGCACCGGAGAAAAGACTCCTATGGATAAGGTGGAAGAAAAAAATAAATCAGATAAAAGCGTTCTCACGATCTGCTTTTTGCTGG
>JBAWXO010000203.1:0-4230 GCA_037144035.1 Kiritimatiellales bacterium | reverse complement strand
GGTGACCGTCAGGGCATACGTGGTATCCACGTACGTCGCGGTCAGGGAAACAGTCTGTGCCGGCATCGTCACCGTGGTGCTCGATGAATTGGAATCGGCCAAATACACGGTGGCGCCGGTCCACGCCGCAAAGGTCTTCCCGCCGATCACAGCTGCCGCAATAGCCTGCACATGCCCATTGGTGTATGAACCGCCGCCCGTGCCGCTGGTGACCGTCAGGGCGTAAGTATTATCCACGTACGTCGCAGTCAGATTAACCGCCTGCGCTGGCATCGTCACCGTGGTACTCGCCGAGCTAGCACTGGCGACATACTGGGTGTCGCCGGCCCATGAGGCAAAGGTCTTCCCGCCGACTGCAGCTGCCGAGATCGCCACTTGATGACCGTTGGTGTATGAACCGTTTCCGCTACCGCTGTTGACTGTCAGGGTGTACAATGGAGGAAAGATCCCTTCGATCAGGATATTATCGAGCGAACCATTTAGGTATTGGCCAGTGGTTCCGTTGTTGCGAACCAGTCCACCAATCCCCAGCGGCGCATCGGCTCGCAGCAGCGAAACCAGAGGAACGGTCGCGAACAACCCGCCACTGAGCAGCGGCTGAGCCACCCCATCGACGAGTATCCAGATGGACTCACCGTCCCATTCGACTGCAACGGTTTGCCAACCTGCCGCTGCGGACAGAGCTCGGCCAGCGGTTTTGATGGAACCGCTGGTGGTGGTGCCATCGGCATCTTTCATAATGACGCTAATTATATTGTTGCTCTGGAGGAATATGTTGAAATTTTCAGCGAGGTAGCCATTGCGGAGAAGGGTCACCGGACTGCCCGTCATCATATCCGCAGCAAGGTCGATATCAAAGGTAACTTTCAATGCGGTAAAGTTGGCGCCAAGAATTCCCGAGGGATCATTCACCTGGAGGACACCGTTACTTCCGCCGAACCCTGCCGCTGTATTCCCTCCGTTTCCGGAAACATATTTTGGGTTAGCCGTACCGTTGTTTATGTTCGTGACAGCAGTGAGTCCGGAAACCGAATCGATTGCCGAAACAATATTCTCACCTATACTGCCACCATTAAAATTCCACGAGGCCACAGGCTCCAACGCAAGCACTGGCGGCGTCAACCCGGAGGCGTTATTGATCACGATATTATCAAGAAAACCATTGAATTCATACGCGGCGGTGAGATTGTCCCTAATCATTCCTCCAATCCCTAACTGGCCAGTTCCCGTTGCTCTC
Organism: Kiritimatiellales bacterium; assembly: GCA_037144035.1. Classification (GTDB taxonomy): domain Bacteria; phylum Verrucomicrobiota; class Kiritimatiellia; order Kiritimatiellales; family Tichowtungiaceae; genus Tichowtungia. Next base: position 2,993 of record JBAWXO010000203.1, on the reverse strand, counting down.
AAAGCACCTAGTGTCAGGGGCCATAATCTTGCCGACCCGTCTTCAAGCAATTGAGCGACGCCATCGAATTTGATCTGCGCGAACGATCCGTCCCAGACGATTTCGTAGTGATGATAGGCACTGTCCGCGGGTATTACTGCAGCAAAGGTATTCAAGATAAATGTGGCTCCGGTGCCATCATACATTTCTATATACAACCTATTTCCGGTCGTTGTGTATATGTTCCAAGACGTCGTGGTTACACCATACCGCATTAGAACCTGAGTCCCCGCCGGATTCGCTCCCAGTCGCGCATCAAAAGAGATGTTAAACTCCTTAAATCCGCTAAAAAGAGCATCATCGGTCATACCCCGAAGATATCCGGAAGCCATTCCGTGTCCAACGTTATCGGCTCCGCGAACATATAGCGGATTATTCGTAAATGCGGTCGCCACAACTCCGTTAACAGATGAGGTTGAAGCAACAATCGATTCAACACCATATTGGCCATCAATTGCCTCTTCGAAATCCCATCTGGCAACAATACCAGCTTGCGTACTTGTGGTCGCCATGAGCACAACCATCGCCACACCCCTTTGGATTGGGGATAGTAATTTCTTCACTTCTGCAATTTTATTCTTCATAAGAATATATTCCTTCGTTTACAGTTTACGGTAGTCTCAACCACGGGTGGCGCACTCGCTCAATTACTGAGTTGAACGTACTAATAACACAATAGAACCACAATATGCCCAAACTATTATTGATAGCACAAAACAGTCCTATAAAATTCGATAATTGCGTTTTATTATGCCGTATCGAGCTCCCGGAATCGGTGATGACTTCATGTGGATGTATGTAAATGGCGGAGGCTGCTTCGCGGACGGGTTTGCAGTCAACAATCTGTGCGCGGCCGGAAAGCGTTTCGTAGTAAAGGCCAAGCGCATAACAGCTCATGGGGGTTCCTTTTCTCCATTTTCAGTTAAGAGGCCGTGTTCTTTGGATGCCGTAACAAGCGCAATCAGATTCTCAGCCGGACTGGGTGGAAGGACGACACAACGCCGACGAAATTATTGCAGCGGGGTTTTTTCCTGATCCCAAACGGTCAGGTTTGTGAAGTCTTTTACTTTCGATTTGAAGTACTGACTGGCCAGGATAGCAACAGAAATGGTCACCAGATTCCCAATTATGATGCTGTAATACAGATCAACCTTCCACGCATAGGAGGCGGGAATCACTCCGCGATTGCTAAGCAGAAGCCAAGTGGTCACAAGTGCGTTTGCCAGCAACGCAGCCCAAATTGCGCGGGAATCGCCACGGCGGGAAAATACCCCGAAGAGGAAAACCGCCAGCATTCCGCCGCCACAGATGCTTCCTATGATCGCACTCAAATCGTTGAAGGTTTTTACATCGGCGGTATAGAACAGATACGCGCCCACCATCATTAATGCGGAGACTACGCCTGCGACGATAAACCCGACCCGCAAATAATCTTTATCGGTTCCGGATTTAACAATATAGGGCTTATAAATGTCCCGGACCCACACCATGCTGGCTGTGTTAATACTGGCGCTAAGTGTGGACATCGCCGCAGCCAGCGCGCCGGCAATTACCAGCCCAGCCGGCCGGAACGTATTGGACGATGAAATAGGGAACGATTTCTTCCGCTTTGCGGACGCCATTCAACATTTCTGTGGCAAGAGGATCCGGGTGGAAGTGGAAAAAGGCCCACAATATCGTGCCGACAAACATAAAACTGGCCCAGGTCACGGCGCCCTCGGCTACAAAAGAGGGAGAACGCGATGAGGGCATCGCGTCTACGTTGGGAGAATCGGCGGGATGGAGTATGGGAGTGGTGGAGTTTTGGGAACCCACCCCGCCCTGCGGGCACCCCTCCGGCGGAGGGGATCCCGGCTCCGTCGGAGACTTTGCCCCAGCTTGAGAACAGAGGTCAGAAGGAAGGCCGCGGCCAACGTCCGCAGCTACAGAAGAAAGACCGAGGTCACGGCCCTCGGCTGCAAAAGAGGGAGAACGCGACGAGGGCATCGCGTCTACGTTTGGCGCGGTAATAAAAACCGGAAGTCATACGAAATTGGTATCAGGCCCGACCAGGGTATGAATCCGATAGAAGCTGGGGCGATACACAGGATCAGAAGCGTCGATTCATTCATTGGGATTTTTTTTCTTCCGCCTTAAAACAAAAATCATCTGCGCACCTTCGGTAGACAGTTTTTGAAAGTCCGTTTCGTCCTTTAGATCGGTTTGAGCCAGAATCATCGCATCGCGGACAATCGCAACGTCAACGGTCTCCAGCTTTTCGCCCGACAAAACCTGCTTAACCAGACGGCAAACCGCCTCGGTTTCGGCTTCATCGAGGATCGTCTCCTGAAGTCTTCTCCGGGCGGCAGCAATAGGATCTGGTTTATTTTGAACTATACCGATCAGTAAAGCGCCGGATTTAATACGGCATGGATCACCGCTCTCTGCGGTCAACAGAAGATTAGCAATGCGCTCGATTTCCATTGCCAGCGCATACTGGGCAGGATTGTTCTCAGCAAGAGACGCTATCCGGGCCCTCAGCTTTTCAATGACCGGTGCGGCGGCCAGTTGCTCACCGGCCGAATGTCCCAGACATTGATTGCCGAATTTGCACCACTTGGCACAACCAAGATCAATGCGCGGGTTGCGCACTTCTTTCTGGCAGACGCGGCAGAGACGGAACGGTTCGTCTTTCCAGAATTCAATGGAGTTATCGCAATAAGGGCAGCTGACATCAAAGATGTCCTTGGCCGTCCAGTAGCGCATATCCTGTCCGGGGCAGCGCGGCATATTATTTTTCCGCCAATTTATTTTCCAATGCCCGGAACTGTGCCAAGCAAAGGCGTCTGAACGGCCCTTCGCTCATGCCATAGACAATGGCGTTCACGGTTAAAGCGAGTTTTTCAACAGGGCCAGCGGGTAACCGGCCCTTTTGAATCGGCGGTTGGTTGTGATTGGTTACACTGAACACCGTA
>JBAWXO010000202.1:0-4238 GCA_037144035.1 Kiritimatiellales bacterium | reverse complement strand
GCGCGGCCTCGATCTGCGTCGCACCGGCGGGTTCCTCCAATTGCGCCAACCGGAAAATACCGGCTGGATAATGCAACAGCCGCATGCGGGCCGCGCCAGCAAACAAGCTGCGCATGCGCTGATCGAAAAAATATTCTCCGCGCGCATTGTCAGTTTCGTTAGCGACGAAAAGGCGGAACTGACCGCTTACGGCCTTGAAAAACCGGCTTATGAACTGACTTTTTTCACCCAAGACGAGCGGACTCAGACCCTGCTTGTCGGCAACCCGCTGCCGGAGAATCCCGCCGCGCGCTATGCCAAGAGGGTTGAAAGCGATTCCGTCTTCACCATACCGTCCGACTGGACCAAAGAACTAGAAATCGATGCCGGTCTGCTGCGTAGCCGCCAGGTGCTCGACCTGCAGCCCGAACGGATCTTTACGATCAAGCTGACCTGCGAAGATCGGCAGATTGAGCTGATTCGCACCAACAGCCAGTGGCAGGTCGTCCGCCCTGTGCGCTGGGATGCCGTCCCGTCGCAAATAGGCGAACTGCTGAAAGCACTTACCGGAGCGCCTGTTGAGCAATTTGTTGACGAGCCTTCTGCCGCACAAACCGTGCAGATGAAGGTCGCGCCATGGGAAGTGGTTTTGACCGCTGACGAGAAAACCAATACGCTACACATTAGCGCGCCCGGCTCCGACGAACTGCGCCTGGTTCAATATAATAATGAACCATCATTCTATGCGACCGCTGACGGTATCGTCCGCGACGCCTTCACCGATCCGCTCTTCTACCGCAGCCGCACGGTGCTCGACGTGAGCCCGGCACTGATTCAGAAAATCACCGTGCTGCACGGCGGAACCGAACTGTGCGTTCAAAAAACAGAATCAGGCGCCTTTGCATCCGGTCAACCCAACCGTCAGGTCAGCGCCAAGGCGCTGACGGATATGATGTGGGCGCTTAACGAACTGCATGCCGAGCGTTATGTTGATTTCAATCCAGCCTCCCTCAAGCCGTATGGGCTGGATCAACCGCAAACCTCCCTGACGGTCTCGCTCAGCGATACCAATGTCGTCGGTCGCATGGTGCTGCTTGGAAGCAAAACCGAGGACGGACGATTTGCCATGATTCAGGGCCAGAATATCGTCTTTGTGGTTTCAGAGGAAACCGCACAGACACTCACCCGCGAACTAACGGTGCCCATTGAAAAACAAGCTGAAGAAATCAAACAGCCCTGACCCGCGCACAGGCTGTTCGGGAACACGCTGGCGGCATATCCTCGGCCTAATGGGATTCACGCTGGGGCTTTCCGCTCTACTGGCGCTCTTCGCACTGCTGGTTATCGGCTTGCCGCCCAGCCTGACACGCCGCATTACGGTGCAGGTGCAGGAGGCGGGCATTCCGTTACAAGTTCAGTCCATCCGGCTTTCGATACATCACGGCTGGGTACTCAGTAACATCCGGCTCTACAGCACCTCGCCCGACGACCTGCAGCCGCTCTTAAGCACAAAAAAACTGTATGTCATGCTCTGGCCGGTCGATTGGAAAAAACCCGCCAAAGACGGCTGGCACATCAAAATTTATGCTAAAAATCTCGGCGTCTCTCTGGGCCGCCCGTGGGAAAGCGTACTCCCGGACGACCATCCGTTTTGCAACGTCAAAAAGCTGGATGCATCACTGACCGTCACGCCCGGACGGTTCGTAGTTGAAAATGCCAAGCTGTCCTGGGGAGGCATCGACATCCTCGCGCGAGGAACCGCCGTCTTCTCCGAAAAAAGTGCAGCGCAGCCGATTGGCGATTTTAGTCTCCGTGCCGCCAAAGTGGCGGACGCGCTGAGCCAGTTAAAGTGCGAACGGCCTCCGGAGCTCAGCCTTATCTTTAATTTCAACCATGCCCGGCCCGAAGAGATGTTTCTGGATGCCGAGCTGTCGGCAAAACGAATCAGCTGGAACAACCGCGTTTACAAAAATCTCTCCGGCGCACTCAGCGGCCGCGACAACACATGGACTCTCTCCGCGCTGCATTTAAACCAGTCTGATCGCGAACAGCTCGTCCTGCGCGGCGCCATCAATCTCCAAAGTAGCAACGCGCAGGTGTCCGTCGAAAACACCCTTTCCGCCGTCGACCTGTTCAACCTGCTGCCCGAAGGCTCGCAGTCAGCCGTCGCGCAGACCGGAGTCAAACCCTACGGCCGGTTCGACTTCACCGCTTCGGCCGGTCCTGCACCGTACGATCAATTGACTGAAAAAGTCGCTGTGCAGGTTCAGCAGGCGCACATCAAACGCCAAGACCTCACGCTCGACCCGCTCACCTTCCGTCTCGTGCGCGACGGCAATTCGGTTACAGTGAAAGACCTTGCGACGCGCGCCAACGGAGGTCCGCTCACCGGCAGCTTCGAATTTGATCTCGGTTCCAAAGCCTGGACAGCCCGGGTACAGTCGCAATGCGATCCCGTTATTGCTGGCGCTTATGATGAGGATCTCATGGCTTTCATCCGCCGCTTCAAATTTCCAAATGAACCGCTGAACGCCGATCTGACCCTCTCGCAATCCAGCCCCGACGAATCGATCGTCATACGCGGCACGCTCTCCGCCGACCGTTTCACCTGCGGCGGCGTGCCGATAGGACATCTCGAAACTTTCATGGTCTACTCCAACCAGTTCTTGGATCTGACTCCAGTAACCGTGACCCGCGATGGCGTGCGGTTCGATGGTAGCGTACAGGTTGACTTGAGCCGCGACCTTGCCTTCTTCAACGCCACCAATAGCTTCCCGCCCGCCGATGTTGCCCGCGCACTCGCTCCGGACGAGCACATCATCATCGAAGAATTCCGCTTCGATGGGCCGGTTCTGGTCATCGGCAGCGGACAGCTTGATTACGGCACGTGGACCAACCACGATTTCAAAGGAACCTTCAGCGCAACAAACATCGGTATGGGCAAGCTACAGGCATCCGCCTTCTATTCCGACATCCAAGGGCGGGGCGCACAACTTGCCTTCACCAATTCCACCATAGATCTCTACAGCGGACGGGCCGAGGGCTCCGCCGAATTCGACATCTTTCTCGATGACGGCTCCGCCCCCTACCACATCAACGCCCGCATCGGCCAGATTGATCTGAAGCAACTGCTCGGTCAGGTTGGCCGCAGTGACTATAACTATAACCGTACGCGCGGACAGCTTTCCGCTTCGCTTGACCTCACAGCCGATGCCAAGGTCGGCTTCTGGAAATCTGTACGGGGCAGAGGTCAGGCGAAAATTGAAAATGGACTCCTGGCTGATATCCCGCTCTTTGGCGGGTTTTCACGGCTGATTCAGTCCGCATTCGCCGGGTTCAACCTGTTCTCCCTCACCGCATTCTCCGCTGACTACGAACTGCACGACGGCGCGATCTGGAGCGATAACGCACAACTTGGCGGCACCCTCATCAGTGCCCGCGGACGCGGAAATTATTCGCCCGAAAAAGGCATCAACTTTATCGTTGCAGCCGCTCCGTTACGTCAGACCGGCGATCAAAACAAGGAATGGTCTCGACTCCAGCGTCTGGCTGCTGGCGCTACCTCGCCGATCTTCCGCCTGCTTGAGTTTCAACTGGAAGGGTCGCTTGAAAAGCCCGAATGGCGCTTCGTCAACCTACCTAAATAAGTTCCAATGTTTGGGAAGCTCACCACCAGATGCGGTAACCGCCTTCAAGCGTAAAGGCGTTCTGGATGTGGCGAATCTCCGGTTTATCGCCAACAACTTCAACGACATCGAAGCGAATGTACGGCGGGAGCAGTTCGTGTTTCTTCATAAAATGCATCGCGGCGCGGGATAGCTTCTTGCGCTTGGCGCGGTTAACCGCCGCCGCAGGCCGTCCAAAATCCTCGCCTGCGCGGGTTTTGACCTCCACAAAAATCAGCGTGTCGCCCTGCTTCGCGATCAAATCGAGTTCGTCGTAGCCCACCCGCACATTGCGGGCAATGATTTTGAGTCCGGCCTTTTTTAGAAATTTTTCAGCCTGCGCCTCGCCGATCCGCCCCGCACGCAGATGCTCGGCCTCTTGTTTGAACCACTGGGAAAACCGCTTCACAGGCTCAACTCCCCCTGATTAAGTTCGGAGACGGGATGAAAGGTTTTGCGATGATGGAGGCACGGGCCATGGCGGTGGATCGCGGTAAGATGCGCTGGGGTTCCGTAGCCTTTGTGCTGCGCAAAGCCGTATTCAGGAAACTGCGTATCGAGCTCAACCATCATGCGGTCGCGGGTGACTTTGGC
>JBAWXO010000201.1:0-4240 GCA_037144035.1 Kiritimatiellales bacterium | reverse complement strand
AGCACCAGTTTCATTTCTGGCCGGTAATGTTTGTCAATTTGTTGGACACACCACTCTGACGTCTCGGCGTAGCCTAAGCCATCAGAACCGTTTAGCTCCTCGATCAGGTTTAGTAGAATCATAGGCACGGCCAGTTCACTGGTAGTGGGTAACCCGTTATCATATACTGGACGGCCTAATAAAGATGGATTTTTGGCATACTCCTGTACCTTGGCAAAGAGCTGATGCGCCTCATCGTGTGCTGTTTTGTCGCCACTGGCGCGGGCATATTCAGCCATTGCCATCACGTAAAAGCACTCCGAGAACATTTTGCGTTGCATCGCGTGCGGTGCTCCGTTGCGGAGCAAGCTGAAATAAACCCGGTCGCCAGCACGCGCATGAGAACGTAAAAAATTTGCGCCTAGTCGGGCTGTTTGTAGAAACGGAGAGTTCTCGCCAGGGTTGTATTGACTATTGTGTATTTTCGACATCATCCATACTTGGCGGCCTTGTAGCCAGCAGTGCTTGCGTGTGTCGTATACCGTACCGTCTTCATCCAAACAGTTGAAATACCCTCCGTATTCCGGGTCCGGCGAGTAGTTAAGCCAGAAGGGCAGTACACATTCGTAAAGCTCGTTTTGATAGAGATCCCTGTAGCGTATCAGTGGATCGCGGAAGGCTGAAAAGTCGGGTGCGGAGGACTTTAATATTTGCGTTGGGTATTTGATCGAGTGTTTTTTCACCAGCCATCCTTTTAGCCATAATTACAATGCATATTTGTGTAATCGCTTACTTGGCAATTGTCAATAAAATGATTCGTGGTGCAGCTAACCCGCCCCGGAATAGGGATCCAGTTCCATGGCGAACGTCAGTTAACAGAGAACAGGGAAATTTTTTTAAATAAATATCGCGTTGACAAAATTTGGGCAAGCGGTTACATATCCATATCATACGATTCGAAACGGTGCTTTTTTACAAAGAAAAATATCCGTGATACGGGGCCCCATAATTGAGCGAGTGAAGTACATTTTAGAAATGAGTGTGGAGCATATTATATGATAACGGGGAGTTTTTTTGACATAGCGCATGTAAATCCCTTTGATGCGGCATACTGGACGGACAGGTGCCGATTCTGGAAAGATGAAAATTGGCAGGCATTATTTGATGATATGCGCGGCATCGGTATGGATACGGCCATCTGTATCAACACAGCCAACTGGGGTCGGCCGCTATTTACACCCAAGCACTATGAAATGGGCTTGCAGATCGAAATGGCTTGTCACGACCCGCTTGCCGTGTGTTTTGACCGGGCTGAAAAATTAGGCATGAAGATGTTCTTGGGGGTAGGCTATCGTGGCAGATGTTCACAAGTGCGCGATTACGCCCGAATGGAAAAACCTTGGCCGGAAATATGGTTTAAGTGGAATACGATGCTTGCCGAAGAGCTTTTGGCTCAGTACGGAAGCCGCAAGGCTTTTGGAGGATTGTATATTGCTTATGAGATAGACTTTAATGATGGAGATGGACCTCTGGAGCTTTATGATAAGTGGATTGGCGAGTATTTGCGGCCAGCCATCGGCCAAGACGTAAAGCTCCTTACTTCGCCGGGCAGCTTGGGAAATCACTATGATGTAAGCAAGCTCCCGGCTCAGCTTGAAAGAATTGGTATCAACATCATTGCCCCCCAAGATTACGGCGGACGAAGCAACGATGTGAATGAGGCCCTCAGGCTTGTGCAGGCGAATGCCGATGCTATGGTAAAAATCGGCCCGCAACTGAAATCGGCGGGGATAGAGCTTTGGTGCAATTGTGAACTTTTTTCTCCGCAGCCAAGTCCAGAGGGTAGAATATATTGTGTGCCAGGGCCTTTTGATCGGATAAAGAAGCAAATTGATATAGCGGCAAATATTGCTGAAAAAACGATCTGCTATCAGTACCAGGGAATAATGAACAAGCGAACAAATCTCGTAAATATAGGGCGTGAAGATTGTACCGGTCTTTATGAAAAATATTGTAAGCAGTATTTAAATAAATGTGTTGGATAAGGGCCGTGGATCAGATCGTCCTGCTAGTCAGGCCGCAAACAAGGAAGCAGTGAAAATGAGAACAGCAAATAGAATACGCAGGAGTATATTCATCGTCGCAGGTTTTGTTTTTGGATTCATACTCAGCGCATCAGCCGAAAACCTGCTTGTCAATGGCTCATTCGAAGAGCAGCCCCCTCGCGGAGCGAAGCCGACCGGGTGGAGCGCGTTGTCCAGCGGCTGGACCGGATATTGCAATGATGCGACTAAAGCAGGTTCCCTGTTCAAATATAGCGCCACCCAAAATACCACGAGTGGAAATTATTGGATCCGTAAGGATTGCGTATTAAGCGTTTCGCCAATGACGGCTAATTTCTTCACCGTTGCCTATAAAGTTTCAGACTTACCATCTGGGACAAAACAGCTGAAGTTGGATCTAAAAAGCGTTGCTTCATCTGCAAATGCAGATGCTGGAAATTACCAAACCTATGGCACGTTGTGCTTTTATGCCAGTGAGGATGGTTTCGAGACTGTGAAGAGCTATGAAACGGCACGGCTAACTTGTACCGGCGGTTATGCATCAACGAACTGGACCGCTGTTTCCGGAACTTTTTCGATTCCTGAGGGGGCTATGTCCTATAAGGTGGCAGCAACCCTTGAGATACTGAAAGCAACGTCCGCCAGTATATATCCGAGGTTTGATGATTTTAATCTCAGCGCCGTTTCTGAATAGATAGCGTTGAGTTTATTTCCGTTCGTAGGGATATGAGTGGATACTGAAATGTTTTTAACAGCTTTAAGTCAAATGCGATCTAGTGGCGATATCTTTGCCCGGATTGTGGTCTTGGAAAAAGAGCTAGATTAACGTGGAAGCGAACCGAAAGGAAAAAACATGAGAATACAGCATAGAATACTTAAGATGATGATCATCATAACAAGCTTAATTGGCGGGCTTGTACTCAGTGCATCGGCGAACCTGCTTACCAACGGTTCATTTGAAACCCAGATCCCTGTAACCAACAAGCCGGCCGGTTGGGCTACCACGCTGGATGGAACATACTGGCAGGGCTATACAACACAACCCAGCGCGACGAATATGGTATTCAAAACGAACAGTTTCGCAGCGGTAGACGGCGCTTATTACATCCGTAGATATTCATATGCTGGCACCCCAGTAGGAACGGCATCATTTTCTAGCGTTTCTTATAACCTCAGCGCTTTGAGCTTGCCAGCTGGGACGACGCTGGCGTTGAGCCTGCAAACTGTAAATACGTCTGCAGGTGCAGATACAGGGAAGCTGGCGACTTATGGGTCTTTGGTTTTTTACAGCGGTTCGAACGGAACGGGCTCTGTTCTCGGTACCTATGAAACCAGTCGTTTGCTTTCGTCATCAGCCACTGCTTGGGTGCAGCTCTCCGTTATGTCTTTTATCCCAGCGAGCGCTCTCTCCTTTAAAGTGAACGGGAATCTTGCTATTTATCAAACTAATTCGTCCGCAGCCTCAGGGCAGCGGTTCGATGGGTTTAACCTTGAGGCCGTTGACAGCCTGCTTACGAACGGTTCATTCGAAACCCAGCCGCTAGGCGGTTCAGTAAGTAATAGGTATCCGAGCGGCTGGGCCACTCAGTTGGATGGCGTCTATTGGTACGGGCTTTGTGATGACACGAGTAAAACCAACCTGACCTTTAGATACACCACAACCCTAGTGACTACAAATAGCGGAAACTATTGGATTAACAGATCTTGTCCTGCCACTCCCGGAGTAACATCAACGTTCTCGACGGTTGCCTATAGAGTCGACGCCTTGCCGAGCGGGACAGCCGGGATTGTGCTGAGTCTGGATTCCTGTGCTGCTGGGCAGGCCGGATTATATAAAACACACGGAGTTTTGAGCTTTTTTGCCAGCACGAATGGTACAGGAACTGCATTGGCCGTCTACGAAACTGACCATTTAGTGTCAACGGCGGCGCCTACCAGCTGGACAACGCTTTCTTTGACATCTTCAATACCTTTGACAGCTCAGTCCTATACAGTAGGGGGGCGTTACGTGTCGTTTGCAACGACAAGTTATGTGTACCCCAGATTTGACAACTTCAAACTCAGGGCTGTTTCTGAAATTATTACTCCACCCAGGGTTAGCCTCTTTTTAATCAAGTAAGGTTCGAACCGAATTTTATAGCAGCTATAGCGTTTTATGAAAAGTTGTAGCCGATCTCATTTCTCTCTGGAGGGACGGC
>JBAWXO010000200.1:0-4254 GCA_037144035.1 Kiritimatiellales bacterium | reverse complement strand
CCAGCGCGGAATAGAGTTCGGTGACCTGCCAGGTCTTGCCCGTCCCCGCCGATGCGTTGAAAATCATGTTCATTGCGTCGGATTATGGAGAGAAAAGCGGAAGATTGGAATGTTGGAATATTGGAATGTTGGATGGAGGGTTGACAGAATACGGCCCCGTTTTCACACTCGGCGGAAATGAAGGACTCCCGGAACAAACGCAGTATGACCGGCCTGCTCGGCATGATCATTCTGGTGGGCATGGGCGAGCACATGGCCGAGCGTTTTCTGCCTCTCTACCTGCAACAACTGGCGCAGGCCTCGACCGCCGTCCTGGCCATCGGTCTGCTGGCGGGGATGGACGATCTACTCTCCGCGCTCTACTCCTTTCCCGGCGGCTACCTGAGCGACCGGCTCGGCACCAAGCGCGCACTGCTTGTCTTCAATGCGCTCTCAATGATCGGTTACCTGTGCGTCATCTTCATCCATTCCTGGTGGGCGGTGCTGGTCGGCGCGGCGTTCTTCATTTCGTGGTCAGCGATTTCTCTACCGGCCACCATGGATCTGCTGGCCAAGATCGTGCCGAAGAACCGGCGCACCATGGGTGTATCGGTGCTGGCACTAGTGCGGCGCGTTCCGAAAATGCTCGGGCCTGTTGTCGGCGGAGCATGCATTGCTTTCTGGGGCGTTGAACAAGGTGTGCGCGCCGCCTTCATCGCCGCGCTCGCCCTCGCTCTGGCCGCCTCTGTTCTCCAGCAGGTAATGATCACCGACGATTCGAAAGAGACCAAAATCGCCGAGCCCAATCCGCTGCGGCTCTGGCGCGAAATGCCGGTCGGCCTGCGGAACCTCCTTGTGTCCGACATTCTCATCCGCTTCTGCGAACGGATTCCCGACGCCTTCGTCGTCATCTGGGTCACGCGCACCATTCTGCATCCGGTTTCGGAACTCACCTTCGGCTGGCTCTCCGCCATCGAAAATATCACCGCCGTGCTGGTGTACGTTCCGGTCGCCTACATGGCCGACCGCTTCGGCAAGAAACCGTTCGTCCTGATCACCTTCGCCTTCTTCACCTGCTTCCCGCTGGCGCTGCTCCATGCGAACTCGCTGATTCCGCTGGTCGCGGCGTTCGTGCTTCGCGGACTCAAGGAATTCGGCGAGCCGACCCGCAAGGCACTCATCATGGATCTCGCGCCGGAAGGGCGCAAAGCCGCCATGTTCGGGCTCTACTATCTGGTGCGTGACGTCATCGTCGCCTTCGCCGCCTTCGGCGGCGCCCTGCTCTGGCGCGTATCGCCGGAACTCAACCTGCTGGTCGCCTTCGGCTTCGGCGTACTCGGCACCCTCTGGTTCGCCTGGCGCGGCTCGTCATGCCACCAAACTGCACAGAACCTCACCATCAGCTAAACTTCGTACATGATGGATTGCTTACGACAACCCCGCCCCACAAATGGCCATACTCTTTATAATTTTCGGTGAGCTCTTCTCCCGCGTATATGTCGCGTAAAGCAACCGAGTAATCGCCACAAAAGTGTTCGTTTGCATCATCTGAATGATTTGTAAATCTGGCATCGTCCGAACAAAGCACATGCATTTTCAGTTGCGGATGGAAGAATGCGTAATGGCGCACTTGCTCCTGAACCGATTGCGGAAGGTTCTGTACTTCTTCTTCGGACAGAATGACATCGAACCCCGGAACGAGCCTCCAAGTGACTGTACCTTTGGGAATAAACTCATGGGCTATTATTCCAAACCCATGGATTTTGCTCACCCCGACTCGTGCACGTACTAAAAGCATCGGTTCTTCTCCCCTTGTTTTTATCCGCCGAATCGTCCCAAGAGAACGATAGCGATCACTGCGAATCCAAATCCCGCAATCTCGAATCTGTTGAGATTTTCTCCGAAAACAAAAACGCCAAGCGCCGCCAGAAGCACGACTATCGAAAGCGAATAGATGACGCCGATAGATGCCAGTTTGATATGGCGAAGTACGAACACCCACCCGAACGTGCTCAGGACATAGATAATGCAACCGGCCACAAACCATTTATTCTGCACTGGCCGGTTGGCCAAGCTGGCTAATTTGATGAAGTAGTCACCGGCTACGGTGACAACGGCAATTCCTATGATAGCCAGAATAACCCGCCACGAACTCATGTTGTCCTCATCAACGGTCGCGTTTCCTGATGAACAGGTTTCCCAAACTCCGCATAGTTGTCTGTGATCTCTTCGCCCTCGTCAATGTCTCGAACCGCGATAGCGTGGTCACCGAAAAACTGTACATTGGCTGTATCGGAGTGATTCGTAAACCGATCATCATCTGCACTCAGGACGTGCCGCTTCAAATCCGGGTGAAAGAAACTGTAGTGCATAACCTGCTCCTGCACCGTTGGAGGAAGCTCCCTTAGATATTCATCGGACAGAACTATATCGAATCCAGAAACAAGTCGCCAAACGACCGTTTCTTTTGGAATAAACTCATGCGCAATGAGACCAAACCCATGAATTTTACTAACTCCTACCCATGCCTTGACTAACAACATATGACCTCCTTTTCACAAGCCGTTTACCTATCGATTTTACCCACGCGCCGAAGCTCACTCAGCATGTAGGTTTGGAATGCCCCCGATTCCAGATAAAGCGCGATTCGATCAATCGAAAGTGTCAATACGTGACCGATCAGGTGTCGGCAGTTGCCGGAACCGCAAGCGCACGACATCGTCCACTCGACAGGTAAATTGGTCGGAACACAGGTGGAATAGTCGTATCTGATCTCTTCGCCGGGAGAAATGTCGCGCAACGAAAAAAGACTGCTTTCTTCACGAAATCCGGCATTCGGATCGCAACTGTGGTTGAAGTAATTAGAAAAGTCATGCAACACATAGAACTCATGACTGCTTATCTGCAAAGGATCGTCATTCCGCACAAGCCCACAACGGATTAAGTCATAGCACCTGTCGGCGGACATTCGCTCGCCGGAATGGACGTGAATTAATGTCCCTTTAAAAATTGGTTCTGCGGCAAATACGCCCCGCCCGCACTTCTCCGTTTTCTTTACAACAACACAAATCCCCTCGCTGGTTTTGATCTGCATAGGCTCCGCTTTCCGCAAGGAGCCTGAAAAATAAAAAAGAGCGCGACTCCAAGCTCGCGCCTCAACCGAGGGACCGGCAGGCCCCACACTGAAACACAAGACAGGGAGCCGCGCCCACATGGAGCGCGTCTCCGCACGTCTTGCTTCAGTGTTAAAAACTGCCGGTTTTCGGTTGAAGCAATACTGCGCGTTAACGCATTAAAAATTTTTAGTTATTGGTTATTCGATATTCGTTTTTGGTTCCTGATTCCTCTTTTGTGAGTCGAAAGTCTAAAAGACTACGGTCTGAAAGTCTATTGTCCAGGTTTGGCCGGTTTTTTTGTTTTGTACTCCGCCGATTCTTCCGCAATGCATTCTGATCGCCCGGCAAAGGAAACCAGACGATGCCCGGAAGTCGCTTCACGTGACTTGGCATCCGCAAAAATTTTACGAAGATCAAACTGAAATTTCTCAGCCTGTTTCCGTCGAGTCTCACGTACTTCTTCAACAATCGGATCTGTTTTCATTCCTCGCCCTCCATCAATTCAATCGGGGTGCAAATCATCGGGCAATCGTATCCTTCACGTTTACAAAACGAGTATATTTTTTTCATGATCTGAGCATTCGCAATGTGCTTGCAGTTCCACGTCAACAGATAATCCATGCCATTTATTGCGGCAACCGCAATATGCGCAGCATCTGTCGCGGCGACAGAGGGAATTATACCGGATACAACCAGTTTTTCGGCCAGCTGTAATGCCTCTTCGGTTATTTTTATCTCTTCAATGCCACCGAGAGCTTCGAGACGTTTCTGCGCCATTCGGACATCTCCCGCGCCGGCCTCGTCCAATACAAACTGGGAAATGTACAAATCGAAGGTGTTCCGGCGTTCATCCCACCACTCGCGGGTCAACTCCTGATGTCCCACAATCACCAGATCGCGGCTGGGCCGCCCGGTGAGGTAGCTGGGAATCGTTGTTTCTATGTAAACTTTCGGTTTCATTTAAAAGCCCCGATGTTTTTGCACTGCAAGACCGAAAATAGACCCGCCGCCCGGTTTTGGATAGCAGTTTTTCGAAAACTTATCCGGAATTTCTCCTCGAGCAGATCTATGAAAATTTGACAAAAGAGGCCCCTTGCACGACATTGTAGTGCATAAAATTAGCGTTTATTCGCGTCCATTCGCGGTTAAGCTACCCAAA
>JBAWXO010000199.1:0-4260 GCA_037144035.1 Kiritimatiellales bacterium | reverse complement strand
AGCGGCCCCCGCATGCAGCGCACCCAGTGCAACCGCTTCATTCCCCATCAAAAACTGTCGTTCCATTTTCATTCCTTATCCAAAAGCTCAACCACCCAGTCCGGCGCACGAACCGGACGCCCGTCCGTGCCGAGCATGGCATGCACCGTAGAGCCGCGAGCCACGTCCCCGGAGCCATCCGCCTGCACAATGCGGTTTTCAAAACGAATCCGTGCACGCCCTTCGCGATGAATGCTCGTGGTCATCTCCAGCAGATCATCGTATTTGGCGCGACCGGTAAAATAAACATGTGCTTCGATCAGCGGCAAACGAATTCCACGATGCTCCCATTCCGCATAGGAAACACCCATGGCGCGCGACAGTTCGGTGCGTCCAACCTCAAACCACTCCAGCGCACGGGAGTTGTAGAAGGTCTGCATCTGGTCGGTTTCACTATAGCGGACACGAAATTGATGAATATGGGATGACACGGACATCTCCTTCTGAACTTATCCGGCCGGCTGAACCAGCGCTACACAGATCGCTCAGACCTCCACCTTGGGATACGAGCCGAGCACGTTGAGCACGGCGCAGTGTTTCGCAAGCGCCTTGAGCGCGTCTTTGACGTGCGGGTCGTCCGCATGGCCTTCGAAGTCGACGAAGAAGTAGTATTCCCACGCTTTGTTTTTGCTGGGGCGAGACTCAATCTTGGTCATGTTGATTTTGTTGGTTTTGAGTGCATCGAGCGCGTCGTGCAACGCCCCGACTTCGTCTTTGATACCGAAGTAGATCGAGGTTTTATCTTCGCCGGTCGGCTCGCCGTACTTTTTACCGATGACGAGGAAGCGGGTGGTGTTGCCGCTGGAGTCCTGAATATTCTCCGCGATAATATCCAACCCGTACAGCTCAGCGGCCAGCAGACTGGCGATGGCGGCACAATCACTACTCGCGGCCATTTCGGCGGCCAGCGCGGTGCTGTTGACCGCGTCGAGCTCAACGCCGGAAAGGTTTTCACTGAGCCAGCGGCGGCACTGACCGATAGCTTCCTGCTTGCTGCAGACTTTCGTGATTTTTTCTTTCGGCACCGAGGCAAGCAGATAGAGCGAAACCGGCAGATAGATTTCCGCACAGATTTTAAGCTGCGTGTTGGTGAACTGATCGAAGGTGTGTGTCACGGCGCCTTCGATGGAATTTTCGATCGGCACAACGCCGTAATCGGCGGTGCCGTATTCAACGGCGCTGAAAACATCGGTGATGGTGCCGACGGGATGGTAATCGACGCTGGCGCCGAATTTAGCGCGCGCCGCTTGATGGGTGAAGGTGGCGGACGGGCCGAGATAGGCGATCTTCAGATTGCTCTCCAGCGCAAGCGCGGCCGACATGATTTCGCGGTAGATGGCGCGCGCCGATTCTTCAGGAAGCGGACCTTTGTTGAGCGCGGCAATCCGGTCAAAAACAGCTTTTTCGCGGGATGGCACGTAGATCTCGCCGCCCTGCTCTTTTTTGGTTTTACCAATTTCGAGCGCGACCTTGATCCGCTCGTTGAGGAGCTTCACCAGCTCCTCATCAAGACCGTCAATCTGTTTCCTCAGTTTCTCCAGACTCATCGTCGTCCTCCGTTAGCGCCTCTTGCGCCCGCAGTTCTAACTCTTTTTCCATCGCAGGGAAAGTTTTTGTCCGCTCGGGTTTTTCCATGCGTTTGAGTTCTTCCATGCCGGGCATCTCCTCAAGCGCCCGCAGGCCGAAGTGTTCGAGAAAGCGCTGCGTAGTGCCGAAGAGCCACGGACGACCCGGCAGGTCGCTGCGGGCGACCACTTTAACCAGCTGCATCTCAACCAGATTACGAAGCACTTGATCGACCGCGACGCCGCGGACGGATTCGATCTCCGAACGCAGAATCGGCTGGCGGTAGGCGATAATGGCGAGGGTTTCGAGTGCGGGCTTGGAAAGCCGGGCGTTGTGATCTTTGTCGAGCAGCGTGCGCACCCATGGGCCGCAGTTGATTTCATTCTGCAGCCGGTAACCGTGAGCCACTTCAGCAATGCACAGGCCGGTACTGCTTCGCGCCAGCTCGTCGGTCAGTTCCGCAACTGCGGCGACGATCTCATCTTCTTTGATTTCGGCGAACTGCACGTAGGGACCGCCGTAACCGGAACCGGCATCGGCCAGCACCTTGCGGATTTCTTTGGCGGTCAGCGGCTTTTTGGCCGCGAACAGCAGGGAGCCGATAATCTGTTTGAGTTCGGGAAGTACTTCGATACTGCTCATGACTGTTCATCCTTCTGTAAAACGGGTTCGGGTTCGACGCCCTCGATCTGCTCAATAACGATTTCATCAAAATGACTGTCCTGCCGTGCGATAAGGCGGTTAAGCTTCATCAGCTCCAGCACGGCGAGAAACGTGCAGACGATCTCCTGCCGTGAGCGCATACCGCGGAACAGACGGCCCAACGTCAGCGGCTTGCCGTTCTTCGTGGCCTCCAGTAGATAGTCCACCTTTTCGCTGACGGTGTACTGCTCGGCAAAAATCTCATTCAGCTCCTCTTTCGGCGCGCGGTCGAGAGCCTGATTGAGCGCGCTGATCAGGTCAAAAATACTGACATCCGACATGCCGACATCGGGCCGCATGCCGAGTTCGACATGCTCGCCTTCGCGGGAGAAAACATTTTCCTGAATCTCTTCGAGCTGACCGAGAAACCCGGCGGCATCCTTGAACTTTTTGTATTCAACCAGCTGGCGCACCAGATCCCAGCGCGGATCGTCCTCGTCGTCCTCTTCCACCGGACCGCGATCTTCGTCGGGCAGCAGCAGGCGGCTCTTGATCACCATCAGCGTCGCAGCCATCACAATGAAGTCGCCAGCGATCTCGAGGTTGAGGATTTTCATCAAATCGAGATATTCCATATACTGGGTGGTAATCCGCCCGATCGGAATGTCGTAGATGTCCACCTCGTCTTTTTTGATGAGGTAAAGGAGCAGATCCAGCGGGCCTTCAAAGACCTCGAGATTCACTTTGTATTCTTCGTTCGGAAGCAGATCGGCCATATGCATTTTATTCCGGAATAATAAGTTGGAGTCCGTTAATTTTCGTAAAATGCCGGTCGCGACTGATTAGCGGAACCTTTTCCGCACAGGCTACGGCAGCAATCCATACATCGTTGGTCGGCAGCGGCGTTCCGTTTTTCCGAAGCGATGCCGTCAGCAGGGCGTAGTACTCGGCCGTTGACCTGGATACGCAGGAAAGTTTCACAAAATCACGACTTAAGAACCTCTCGAGCTGCATGCGGTTCTCGGGTTCTTTTGATCCATATGTAAATCCGTAAAGCAGTTCCCCAAGAACAGTTACAGGAAGAAGTATAATTTCGAATTCTTCCAGCACGGATTCCACGGCCTGATGTCCGTTCATCAAATCCGTATAAATATTGGTGTCAATAACAGCCCGTGTCACTGCCACATCTCCGGATCAATGACTCGCAGGCTGTTTACAGCCTCTGTGACCTTGCGATATTCCTCATCATCCCAGGTGCCGAAAAACTCGGAAAAATCTGTTTTGCTTTTACCCTTTTTTTTCACGGCATACTCTTCGGCAACCGGCTCATTGACGGCGCTCTCTTCAATCGCCGTCAGCCGCGCGATTTTCTTCCCGGCCCGCTCAATGATGACTTCTTCGTGCTTGATGGACACCAGATTGAGGAGTTCCCCAAGATTCTGCCGCGCTTTGACTGCTGTTACGGTAATACTCATGATCCACCTCCAACCGCCATGATCATACTGATTGATATGATCATGTCAATCATTCCAGTCCAACGGCCTTGCGGGCGGCTTGCAGAGTTTTACGGGTTTCGGCACGGGCTTTTTCCGCGCCCTTTTTCAAGACGTCGCTCACGAAGTCAGGGTCTTTTTCGAGCGCGGCGCGCTTTTCACGCATCGGCGCAAAATGTTCGGTGATTTTAGCGAGCAGTTCTTTTTTGGCGGTGCCGTAGCCGAAGCCGCCTACGGCATAGTTCAGCTTCATCTTCAAAATTTCAGGTTCGCTGGCAAACAGTTTATAGAGCGCAAACGCGTTGCAAGTGTCTGGATTTTTCGGATCTTCCAGCGGCGTGCTGTCGGTGACGATCTGCATCACCCGTTTTTTCAACGTGCCGGGATCGCCGAAAATTTCCAGCGTATTGTCGTAGGACTTGGACATCTTCTGCCCGTCAATGCCTGGCACCACGGCGACCGAGTCGCGGATGGACGGTTCCGGAATCGTGAACACTTCGCCGAACTGGTTGTTAAATTT
>JBAWXO010000198.1:0-4264 GCA_037144035.1 Kiritimatiellales bacterium | reverse complement strand
TGCCCAATCTATCCACCGTCAGACATCTGTAGGTACGCACTTCCGAGAAGAACCGCAATTGGTCGATCCTGTGTCAAAAATCGCGTCTTTCGGCAAGCTGCCTGTTTTACCAATAACCCGAATTGTTATTCGCTGGTTTTTTCCTGCCAAAGGCCAGCGCCATTTCTCATCAATAAACATAATGAACCCCTTTTTCCCGTGTTGGTTCATAAGAAAAATCCAGCTTGTTATTCATAAATTTAAAGCAGGCCAGCCGTGAATTTCCGCGAAAAACAATTTTTCCAGACTCTTTTTCGTAAAGCTGAAACTCTCCCTTGCGCTCTCTAATTTTTACAGTTTTCATAAACCCTCCGATTTCGAGAGACTATAAAGCGGACGCGCCGAAAAAGCAACCGCCCCGCGTAGTCAACAGAACACCCGATTATCCCTGAAACAATTTCAGGCGAAACTTCCCCTGCGCTCCGCGCCTCGCAAAGTCCCAGCGCATCCCATAGCCGGTCAAAGCGTTCGCGATATACTGCGGATCTGAAACGCTTCATTTTACGCCCTGCAAAAGGTTCCGTTTTCAAACTTAAAAGACCGCCCGCGCACCGCATCAGACAGCCCCGCCTTGTAAATGTATTCCCCCGGCTCCAATCGATCCACCGGCCCGAATTCCTTCATGCAAGGTCATCCCAGATCCCCTCCACCGGAGGGGTGGCTGTAAGCCGGAGTGGGTGCTTTTATTCCAACCCTTGGAAACCCTCTTGAGTTGCTTGCGGCTTGGCGGCTTTGCGCGAACCAATTTTATTCAAAGTTGTTTATCTCATTCTCTCTGTTTTCTGCCGGGGCCACCGGCCCCGGCTACAGGAGAAATCGATCTTCGTTCTGTGGGTGCGGACGGTGGCCGCGCCTCTTCCAGTTGAAGTACTCACCGTCCAGTAAGTTTTCCAAATTGTAGGACGCGGTTGCCACTTCCTTCGGTCGTTGCTTCGCAATAGCGAAGCCTCTCTCCCGCTGGTCGAGTCCCGTATTCGGGAGCGTGTGCTGAGGACACAGGCTCTCTGAATACAGAGAAGCCCGCCCTACAAAACAAACGACTCGCCTCCAACCCTTGGAAACTTTCTTGACCGGCGAAGACGGTTATTCCAACCCTTGGAAACCCTCTTGGGTTGCTTGCGGCTTGGCGGCTTTGCGCGAAAAAATTGTTCTCCCTGTTTTCTCCCGGGGCCACGGTTCGACTGCGCTCACCGGAGCCCGGCCCCGGCTACAGGAGAAATCGCTCTTTATTCTGTGGATGCGGACGGTGGCCGCGCCTCTTCTTTCCGCCCCCACCGTGGGCGGCTACAGAAAATTAGAATCTCTCTCTTACTGTGGGTGCCTGTCACGCCATAGCGTGAAACGCGAAGGAGGACGGACGGGCTCCGGTGAGCGCAGTCGAACCGTGGCCGCGCCTCTTCTCTCCGCCCCCACCGTGGGCGGCTACAGAAGAAATCGATCTTCGTTCTGTGGGTGCCTGTCACGCCGTAGCGTGAAACGCGAAGGAGGACGGACGGGCTCCGGTGAGCGCAGTCGAACCGTGGCCGCGCCTCTTCTCTCCGCCCCCATCCGCCGTCGCAGGAAGCTATGGCGAGACATG
The DNA here is from genome assembly GCA_037144035.1 of Kiritimatiellales bacterium. GTDB lineage: Bacteria > Verrucomicrobiota > Kiritimatiellia > Kiritimatiellales > Tichowtungiaceae > Tichowtungia. The sequence goes on along the minus strand of JBAWXO010000198.1, from coordinate 2,646 downwards.
CCGTGGGCGGCTACAGAAAATTAGATTCTCTCTCTCTTACTGTGGGTGCGGACGTTGGCCGCGCCTCTTCTCCCTCCGTATCTCCGTGACCTCCGTGGTAAAAACTCCCATCCGTGTTCATCCGTGTGATCCGTGGTAAAACTCTTTTCCAACCCTTGGAAACCCACTTGAGTTGCTTGCGGCTTGGCGGCTTGGCGCGAAACAATTCCACTCAAAGTAATTTCATATTCCAACCACCTGCGGTGAGCTTCCTGCCCTGAGCTTGTCGAATGGGGTCGAATCCGCTGGAAACCTTTCTTCCACCCATGGGAAACTCTTGACCCGTCCAATCGCCTCTGGCTTAATGTGCGCTCTTTTGGCCAATGTAGCTCAGTTGGTAGAGCAGCTCATTCGTAATGAGCAGGTCATCGGTTCGACTCCGATCATTGGCTCCAACTTCCAACAAATCATGTAACCCTTTTGTTTGCAATGTGTTATACGCATATTCCCTTGCTGAAATATGCCTAGATTTTAGCCAAACGGTACCGAAAAATCGTCATGAGATGCCATTTGCTACGCCCATGCTACGGTTCTTTAGTTGACAAATCGTTCGATTGAGCAGATAGAAACATTCAGCAACAGTGCGAACTTCAGCGCGAAAAGGAGATTTCTATGCCGCAGGTCTTCAAACGAAAATGGAAAGCGCCCGACGGAAGCCCTAAAACTTCTTCAGTCTATTACACCCGCTTTCAGGCGAACGGCAAAGACTACATGCTTTCGACCGGCAAAGAGAAAAAAACCGATGCGCTCAAGAAAATGGCAGAGCTGATTGCGGAACAACGAGACCAATCTTCGGTAGAAGAATATGTCCAGCGCTTAGAGTCCGCATTGAAAGAACTTCCAGTAGAGGAAGCGACGAAGCACCGGCGAACCATTGCAATCAGGCTTTTGAAAGGTCTCGGGAAAAAACTTTCGCTAGCTGCAGTTTGGAAAACTTGGTTGGCCAGTCCGAACAAGCGCAACCCCGGACCTAAAACGCTTGAAGGCTATGCGGGCCGATGGTCGCGGTTTGAAACATGGGCGTCAGCAAGGGGCATCGAATTTCTCCATGAGACAACCCCTGCCCTTGCGCAGGAATATGCTGCCGATCTACTGAGCTCTAAAATCTCCATGAGCACCTACAACACCCATATCACCTTTCTACGGGGGCTGTTCAAGACGCTGAGACTGGCCGGAGGCATTGAGGAAAATCCCTGGCTGGATGATCTGCGGCAGGAATCATCACCGGAGAACCGCCGCAATCTGACCACGGATGAACTGAAGGATGTTTGCTCGGCAGCACGAGGCACCATGCGCTATCTGTTCGCAATCGGCCTTTATACCGGAATGCGGCTGGGTGACTGTGTTTGTCTGCGTTGGAATGAAGTGGATTTTAAAACCGGCATTATTACCGTCATGCCGCTGAAAACCCGGCGCAAGAAAAAGAAGGTTCGAATTCCGCTGCATCCGGTATTAGTCAGCCTGCTTTGTGAACTGCGGAAAAGCAGCAAGGGGGAATTTCTCTTTCCGGAGGAACGAAAAGCGTATCTCAAGAGCAATTCGGAGCTGTCCAAACGAATCCAAAAGTTCTTCACGGATTGCGGGATCCAGACGCATAAGGAAGGCACCGGCAAAACGGAAGAATACAAGGCCGCCCTGAAAAAATGGATTAAGGGTGGGAAGAAGGGCAAGAAGCCAACCTGTCCCCGCGCCGTGGTGGAAGTTGGCTTTCACTCCTTACGCCATTCATTCGTTTCACTCTGCGCCGCAAACCACGTTCCGCAGGTTGCTATCATGGAACTGGTCGGCCACGGATCACCTGCAATGACAGAACTCTATTCTCATGCCGGGGACGAACAGAAGATGAAAGCAATCGCCGCGCTCCCGTCGGTTCGTTTTGAAAATGAAGCAGAAGACGACTGATCTCCGGTCTTCTCGCTTTCCAAAGGAATAAAAACGACTGAACTGAAAAGTTGCGTCGTTTAAATGCGAGGTATGATTGCGACTTTCGGTTTGCCTGCGGGATTACCTGATTGTCCGGGTTGAAATTGCATAGTGACTCCTTACCCAAAGGGGAGAAATCAAACGGAGCTGTTTCAGAATGTTTCAAAAGGGCAGAAAAATGCAGAAAAACAGGGGCGCGTAGCGCACGGGGCCCCAATTTATAGGGGGGCCGCGTAGCGGGGGCCCCAGTTCCAAGGGTTGGAAAAATACAGAGGTCGGACGACGGCGCTTAGATTTCCAAGCATTGGAAGAAACCGTAGTGCGAGTTCCCATACTCGAAGACATCTGCCTCGCAGAGTTGCAGAGCATTATTGAAAAGGATGAATCAACAATTTTCCGATGCTTGGAAAACCATGCCCCGCAGGGGAGCCGGAACGGCGAGGCCGCAACAGCGGGTGCCTTCCGCAGGCGGCGCGTTGAGGTAGCGCCGGCAAGGAACGGCTGTTGTTTGGAGCGGAGCCCGTGCGGGGTTCCCGCAGATCCGGCATTTTGCGCCCTTGTGAAAAGGCCGAAGCCCTTGGCGCAAATTGGCAAGGACAAGGGAACCCTCACGGGTGAAGTGACTCTCACCACAACAGAGATTGGCTGAAACGCGGGGCTGGCGCGGTTTGTGCCTCCAGCACA
>JBAWXO010000197.1:0-4279 GCA_037144035.1 Kiritimatiellales bacterium | reverse complement strand
CTTAATCCATTACTCCGATTTCTGATCGGCCTGCTGTTCCTTCTTCCGACGCTTGGAAATGCTCAGGGGCAAGCCCCCGCTTCGGCCAGAAAACCGCTCGTTTACCAGATTCCAATCAAGGAACAGATCGAACCCGCCCTGCTCTACGTCGTCCGGCGCGGCGTCACGGAAGCCAAAAAGGAAAAGGCCGACGCGGTTGTCTTCGTCATGGACACGCCCGGCGGCGGCGTAAAAGAAGCGCGTGAAATCATCAGCCTGATCGGCCAAATTGACGTGCCGGTTTACACCTTTGTCGAAAAAGACGCTTATTCGGCGGGCGCAATCATCGCGCTGGCCACAAAACACATCTACATGGCTCCCGGCAGTGTCATCGGCGCGGCAACGCCGCGGACGATGACTCCATTCGGCGGGGTTGAAAAGCTGCCGGACGCCATCGAAGAAAAAATGACTTCCGCCGTCGCCGCGCTGGTGCGCGCCGCCGCCGAACAGGGCGGGCACGATCCGCGGCTCGGCGAAGCCATGGTGCGGCGTGAACTGGGCTACACCGCCGGAACCAACGTGCTGAGCAAAGCGGGCGAGCTGCTCACCCTGACCGCCAGCGAAGCGGAAGGAATTCTTTCCGAGGGCACAGTCAAAGATGTCACGGAGATGCTCGAAAAATCCGGACTGCCGGATGCGGAAATCAAAACACTCGAAGTCACATCCGCCGAACGGATCGCGCGCTTCATCGCCGCGTTCGCGCCGATTCTGCTGATGATCGGCCTCGGCGGCATTTATATCGAAATCAAAACGCCGGGCTTTGGCCTGCCGGGCATACTCGGCGCAGCGGCGCTGGTGCTCTTTTTCTTCGGACACCATATCGCCGGGCTGGCGGGCATGGAAGATGTCATCATCTTCATCATCGGTTTCACCCTGCTCTTCATCGAGGTGTTCGTCACGCCCGGTTTCGGCGTGCTCGGCATCAGCGGTATTGCATTGATTCTGATCTCACTGCTCAACGCCATGACATGGAAAGTTCCCGGCCACTTCTTACCGTCTCTCGGCGAAATCACCTTACAGCACGCCCTTGGCAGCCTTGCGATGGGGATGGTCGGCACGGTCGCAGTAGGATTTCTGGCCGGAAAATATCTGCCGAAATCACGGGTACTCCGTCCCATGGTGCTCGGACAGCAGACAAGCCGCGCCGAAGGCTTTACGGCGGCGCACGACCAAAGCGAACTGCTCGGCAAAGAAGGCGTGGCGGAAATGAACCTGCATCCGGCAGGTCGAGCGATGTTCGGCGAAGACCGCGTCAACGTCATAACCCGCGGCGAGTTTATTGAAAAAGGCGCCGCCGTCCGCGTGATCGAAACGTCCGGCAGCCGCATCGTCGTGGAAAAACTCAGCGCGGGAGTTTGATCTTGCGGCGGATGTAGGTGGGCACGTCGAGGTCTTCGCCGTTCCAGATGGTGCGCTCCGCGCCACCGAAGGTGCGTGAACGTTTGAGGCCGGGAAGCTCCCCCTGTTTTCCGTCGCCAGCCAGCGGTTTGAGTCCGCCGCGTCCGTCATCGACGAGAGGTTCTTTCCACGCTTCGGCCGCCAGCACAATGGCGGAAATCCGTCCCGCAAATGCAGGATCGGTCGCAAGGCCTATTTTGACCCAGCATTCTTCGCCTTTCGGTGCAAGGGCTTCGGAAATCTGCTGAACTTCGGAAAGCTTCAGGTCACTGCCACCGGTGATGCCGATAATCATGCCAGGCGCTTTTTCAAATATTTCGCTGTCTGCAACTAATGGATGGGTGCGCAGTGAATCAATCAGCGCATCGGCACGGCCTTCACCGGTCGCCGTGGCGCAGGCAAAGCGGCAGAAGGCGTCGCAGTAGCTGAGCATGGTTTGCAGCGAGGAGAAGTCGAGGTTGCAGACGCCGGTGTAGGCCAGCATTCGCCAGAGACCGATAACGCCCGCGGCCAGTGTACGGCTGCTGCGCTCCAGGCTGTCTTCGAGCAACACGTCACCGTCCGGCTGAATCAGCGCGTTAGGCATTTGAACGATGGCGTCGGCATAGGTGCGCAGACGGCGAACCGCGCTATGCGCTTTACCTTGCGCCACCAGTCCTTCGAACGGAAACGGCAGAACAGTGAAAAACAGTGTCGTTACGCCGAGATGGCGGGCTACGCGGGCCACAACGGGTGCGGCGCCGGTGCCGAAGCCGCCGCCGAGTCCGGTGACAACGATAAGCAGATCCACACCGCTCAACAGTGTTTCAAGCTGTCCGGCGGAGTTTTCGGCGCAACGGCGGCCGACTTCGCTATCGCCGCCCGTGCTCAGGCCGTCGGTCAGCGCCTTGCCGACAACAAGACGGTTTTCAATGTTGCAGGCTTCCAGGGTTTGAACATCGCAATCCATCACGGCGAATTCCATCCCTTCGGGAGCGCGCGGCGCAATCCGCGCAAGGGTGTTGCACCCTGCTCCGCCCAGTCCAAGTACTAAAATCCGTTTAGAAATATTCAATGTGTCCATATTCAATGCTCAATTTTCATTAATTTTATTTTACAGAAGGAAACGAAGGACAACGAAGTTCATTCAACAACCTTCTAAAACGGGTGATTTTCCTGACTCACTCCATCCTTTGTTTTCCTTCGTTTCCTTCTGTAAAAATATCTATGCAGGCCGGTTAAAAATTATTCGTGGCTTCCGCCTCCCCAAAGTTTGGAAAGCCATACCCGCCACGCGGCGCGGATCGGCGCTTCCGGTTTAATCTGACTGGCGGCATAGCGCACGCAGCCGATGGCAGCGGCGAAGCGCGCGCCCTCCTGCTTGGTGGAGAGTCCGACACAGTCGTGGATGCGTCCGACCGGACAGGGCGCGTTAAAAACCTGCTGAGCCAGATCGGTGATCCCTTCCATGGCTGAACCGCCGCCGGTCAGAATGACGCCGGCGGTGAGCATTCCGGACAGTGCGTCGTCCTCGATCTTTTCGGCGATCAGTTTAAAAATCTCTTCCATGCGGCTGTTAATGATGGTGTGCAACGCCGCAGCGCGTACAACCCGTCCGCTGAAACCGCCTTCGGCAGGAATCGAGATATTCTGATCGCTCTGAAGCCGGTTGTTGAGCGCACTGCCGGACTCTTTTTTAATCGCTTCGGCCTGCCGGCGGTTGAGGTTCAATCCGCTGCAAATATCGGCGGTGATATGGTCGCCGCCGACAGCGATGGAGCCGGCCAGTTTGACGAGTCCGGCGTTGTAAACGATGAAGTCCGTAGTGCCGCCGCCGAGATCAATCACCACGACCCCGGCGCGTTTTTGTTCCGGCGTGAGAACCGCCAGCGCGGAGCAGAAGCCGCCGAACGCGGCGTCGGCGCAGACCACGGGTACATTTTCGGTCAGTTTTTTCAGATTTTCGACCACGGCGCGCTGACCGTGAATGAGTAGCATCCCGACACGCAGCTCTTCGGCCAGCATCCGCTCCGGATTGACGATGCCGCCGCGGCCATCGACTTCAAAGTTCTGCTGCAGGGTATGCAGGCGGATGCGGTCGTCGGGCAGCGGAATTTTGCGGGCGACCTCAAGAGCCTGATCAATATCTTCGCGAGTGATTTCGCCGCCGGGCTCTTCGTATTCGTTGAGCACCGGAATTCCGCCGATATGCAGCAGGCTTTCAGCCCGTCCGCCGGAGGCGACAAGATAAACGCTTTCGCCGATCGATTTGTGCGCGGCAGCTTCCGCCGCTTCCATGGCGCGGCGCACCGCGTCGAGCGCCATTTCGAATTCGACAATTTCGCCTTTGCGCACACCGCGCGACTCGCATTCGCCAAGTCCGGCCACCATCAGGCCGCCGTCCTCGCGGACTTCAGCCATTAGGACCTTGATGGTTGATGTGCCGATTTCAAGAGCTGTGATAAAAGGTGCTGTCATAAAGGAGTGGTTCCTGCGGGGTAGTCGGTTACCGGCACGTTACGTCCGTCGGGCGTTTAATCAACAGTTTTCAGCCGGCGGCCCTGTTCTTTTGCAATCTGTAAGACGCTGACCAGCCGGATCAGTTTTTCGCGCCCTGAATGCAGAGGAAAACGGACCGTGATCTCTCCATTAACGACGGCGGTCACAAAATCGGGATAGCGGATATCGAAACTGGCGAAAGCAACCTGCGAACCGAGACCGAGCTGATCGGCGGCGGCAAGAATGTCCAGGCACTGCGTGATGCCGGGTCTCTCGATCCGGTCGCCGGGGCGCACCTTCTCCAGCTTGAGTCCTTCAATCAGCGGAAGCGCCTGTCCGCTGCGAGTCATCGGAAGAACGACGC
>JBAWXO010000196.1:0-4297 GCA_037144035.1 Kiritimatiellales bacterium | reverse complement strand
GAGGACGGAGCAAGCGCCCAGGATCTCGAAATTCAAGACGGCGACCCTCCCGCGGGTCCAGACCAACTCGGGCGGAACGGGGAGAAGCTTCGCCTCCGCCTCGGTCCACGCCCGACCGGAAGGAAGCCCGAGGTGGAACGCCCCGGGGCAACCATCGGAATCCCGGGCGTCGAGAACGGGCGCTCCCTCCACCCATCGCCAGGCCCCAAGCCGGAGCGGGCCGACGGAAACGCGCACAAGACGAACGACTTTACATTCGAGCACTTCCATCATGCGGCGGATGTGGCGGTTGCGCCCTTCTCCAAGAGTCAGCGTATAACCAGGCTGGTTGGCAATGATGCGGCGAAGCGGTTCGACTTTCAGCGCTTTCAGCTTTTCACCGCGGCAGGTGAGTCCTTTGAGCATCCGGTCGATTTCTTCCGGAGTCAGTTCACGGTCGATCCAGACCTGATATTTTTTCTCAATGTGGTGGCGCGGATGCATCAGCCGGTGCGCCAGATCGCCGTCGTTGGTGATCAAAATTAGCCCTTCGCTCATGACGTCGAGGCGGCCGACGGTGTAGACGCGCCCCGGCACTCCGGAAACCAGATCGAGAACCCGCTCGCGCCCTTCGGGGTCGTCGGAGGTGCAGATCACGCCGACCGGCTTGTTGAGCATGATCCAGACCTTTTGGTCCAGTACAACCGGCTTGCCGTCACAGGTGACTTTCTGAATCGCCGGATCAACCTTGGAGCCGAGCTCCGTAACGGTCACGCCGTCAACGGTAACCAGCCCGTCGGTGATGAGCTTTTCGCTGGCGCGGCGGCTTGCCACCCCGCACTCCGCCAGATATTTTTGTAATCTGATCATGATATCTTCAGCCCACAAATTTTCACGAATCAACACGAATTAAACAAAGCTGGAATTTGCCACAAAAAACACGATAAGCCACAAAAGAAAAATGGCAGCTGGGTTGTTTTTGTGTTTTTCGTGGCCATTCTAAACAAAAAAGCCCCGGAAGTACCGGGGCCTTACCAAAATAAGAATAGATGGCTCACTCCGCCGGCTTGGTTTTCACCAGACCGAAACCGCGGTCGCCTTCTTTCCACTTACCTTCCGCCTTCAGCAGATCGACGCGCTCAAAACGCTTGAGAACGTTGCGGCGAATCATAATCTTGGCGGCTGATTTCAAACTGGAATGCATTGTCATAGCGGTTCTCCTCAAAATTCTTTTTTCAAACGAGCGGCACAGGATAGCGTTTTCAGGCCGGTTGTCAAACCCTCATCTGCCCTGTTTCCGCCCTCTCATTTTTCGCCCCGCATAGAGCACTTTTCCCGCTTGAACCGGTTTTTGAGGCTCGATCGATGTCTTCAGCTCGTAGAGCTGATCGCGGAGAAGCGCGGCGCGTTCAAATTCCAGTTTTCCGGCCGCTTCGAGCATTTCCTGCTCCATTTCGCGAATGGTGCGGTTGATGTCATAGTCTTCGCCGGTTTCGCTCACGATGCTTTCTTCCAGTTCTTCCGCATCCTGTTTGAGGTGGCCAAGGCTGTCCTGAATCCGGTTCTGAATCGCCTGCGGGGTAATGCCGTGCTCCAGATTATAGGCCACCTGTTTCTTTCGGCGATGATCGGTGATGTCAATCATCCGGCGCATTGAGCCGGTAATGTTATCGGCATACATGATCACCTTGCCGTCGATATGGCGGGCGGCGCGGCCCGCCGTCTGAATCAGCGCTGTTTCCGAACGCAGGAAACCTTCCTTGTCGGCGTCCAGAATGGCAACCAGCGACACCTCCGGCAGGTCAAGTCCTTCGCGGAGCAGGTTGATACCGATGAGGCAGTCAAACTCCGCCTTACGCAGTCCGCGCAGAATTTCGACCCGCTCAATGGCGCCAATTTCAGAATGGAGATACTGCACGCGCAGGCCGACCTTTTTTAGATAATCAGTCAGATCTTCCGCCGTCCGCTTAGTCAACGTCGTCACCAGCGTCCGCTCACTGCGTTCAGCGCGGGCGCGGACTTCCTCCATTACATCGTCAATCTGCCCTTTGAGCGGGCGCACCTCAACTGGCGGGTCGATAATACCGGTCGGACGGATCACCTGTTCGACTGTTTTGCCGCCGTGTTCACGTTCAAACGGCCCCGGCGTCGCGGTGGTGAAAATCATCGGGCCGGTGATATTGAGAAACTCGTTGAATTCCAGCGGACGGTTATCGAGCGCCGACGGCAGGCGGAAACCGTGCTCGACCAGCGTTGTCTTGCGGGCGCGGTCACCGTTCGACATACCGCGCACCTGCGGCAACGTTACGTGCGACTCGTCGATAATCGTCAGAAAGTCCTTGGGGAAATAGTCGATCAGACAGGCGGGCCGGTCGCCCGCCGCGCGGCCGCCGAGGTGGCGGGAATAGTTTTCAACGCCGCCGCAGTAGCCGATTTCTTTCAGCATTTCGATATCGTACATTGTCCGCATGCGGATGCGCTGCGCCTCAATCAGCTTGTCGTGATCCTCAAACCACTTCACCCGTTCCTCCAGTTCGGCCTTGATGCGCACAATCGCCGGCTCCAGCTTTTCAGCTGCCATCACAAAATGCTTGGCCGGCGAAATAGTGATCCGATCCAACTCTTCTTCGGTCGCGGCGGTCAAAGCATCGATACGGCGGATGCTTTCGATTTCGTTCCCGAAAAAGGCGATGCGGATGCCGTATGTGGCGTAGGAAGGAAAAATATCAATCGTGTCTCCGCGCACACGGAAGGTGCCGGGCGACGGGTCGTAATCGTTGCGCTCATACTGAATGGCAACCAGCTTTTTGAGCACATCGTCGCGCCCACAGACATCGCCGACATGAGCCGAAAACACCATGTCGCGATAATCCTCCGGCGAGCCGAGACCGTAGATGCAGGAAACCGAGGCGACAATGATCACATCGTCGCGGCTGAGCAAACTGTCGGTCGCCGCCAGCCGCAACCGTTCGATCTCCTCGTTGATCGAAGCATCTTTTTCAATGAACGTATCGGTCTGCGGGATGTAGGCTTCGGGCTGGTAGTAATCGTAATAGCTGATGAAAAACTCGACGGCATTGTGCGGAAAAAAGTTCTTCAGCTCGGCGTAGAGCTGCGCCGCCAGCGTCTTGTTATGGGAAATCACCAGCACGGACCGCCCATGCTGTGCAATCACATTGGCGATGGTAAAGGTCTTGCCGGAGCCGGTCACCCCTTCCAGAGTTTGGAAACGCTGCCCGCGCTCCAGCCCGCGGCTGAGCGCTTCAATCGCCGTTGGCTGGTCGCCGGTCGGCTGATAATTTGATGCAAGCTGGAAGTTTGAACTCATCGGCTCGCAGAGTACGCCGAAACAAACCGGATTTCCAGATATCCTGCCCACTACATTGTTCATTTTTTGTTTTAGATATGGCGAACAAATGGGTGTTCCTGCAAGATTAGGGCTTCGTGTTCATCGTAAAAATACACGTACCCGAAAGGAACCCATGAACCAGGAAATTTTAATTCCCGAACGCGTAACTGTAAAAACCGGAAAAGGCGGACTGCGCTATCTCGAACTGCTTTGCAACGGCGCCGAAACTCATGTTTATCTGCATGGCGCCCATGTACTCCATTATCAGCCCGTCGGGCAGGCTCCTGTGCTCTGGACCAGCCAAAAGAGCTGTTTCGAAGCAACCAAGCCGATACGTGGCGGCATCCCCGTCTGTTGGCCCTGGTTCGGCGCGCATCCCTCAGATACAACCCAGCCCGCTCATGGGTCCGCTCGCCTGACGGAATGGGAACCAGTCGCTTCCGGTGCCACAGCAAATGCAACCACCCTTACCCTGCGCTGTCCTAATTCACACGAAGTTAAGGCCACTGCGGAGTTGACGGTTGTTCTGGCCGACTCCCTGACGGTTACACTGACGACCACCAATACCGGTTCCGCACCCCTATCGTTCAGCGAGGCCTTGCATACCTATTTTTCCATCAGCGACATTCGCACCGTCTCGGTCACCGGCCTCGATGGACAGCCGTACATCGATGCAGTGCCTGACGAACGGTTGATCCGGACGCAAGCGGGACCGATTACGTTCACCGAAGAAACCGATCGTATCTACACCAACACCGCCAGCGAATGCACCATCATTGACCCCGGCATGAAGCGTCGCATTCTGGTTAGCAAGAAAGGCAGTCGCTCAACCGTGGTCTGGAATCCGTGGGTTGCAAAAGCGACCCGCATGCCCGACTACGGCAACGACGAATATCCGAAAATGGTCTGCGTTGAAACCGCCAATTGCGGGCCGGATGCGCTCAACCTGGCACCAGACCAAACCCATGC
>JBAWXO010000195.1:0-4311 GCA_037144035.1 Kiritimatiellales bacterium | reverse complement strand
AAAAGTGGCGGCCACAACGGAGCGGTTAGTCGGCGTGATCGAGCCGGTTTTTATCATTTTAATGGGGGTCGTTATCGGGTTCATTGTCATCAGCATGATGCAGGGCATCATGGCCATGAGCACGTCGGCGGGGTAGAGATGGATGAATGGATTGCTGGAATGACGGATAAGTGGATTGTTGAGGGAGCATCAGTTTTATTTTAATCGCTCACCCATCCAGTGATCCATCGATCCAGAACGCAAACGGAGGAAAAGAACCATGAACAAGCGAAATAAACTCAGAGTCCGCAGTCGCCGTGAGGCTGGCTTTACACTGGTTGAACTGCTGGTGGTGCTGGTGATCCTAATGGTGATCGGAACGATTGCCGTGCAGAACTTTGGCGGTGAAGAAGATAAGGCCAAGGTGAAAGCGACGAAGGCCTCCTTCACGTCGCTCGAAAACGCGCTGGAGCGCTTTAAGTTGGATGTCGGCCGGTATCCGACGGCGGAAGAAGGTCTGGCTGCACTGTATGACACGCCCGACGGAGTTGAGGGATGGGCCGGAAAATATCTGACTAAACGTCGGTCGCTGAAAGATGCCTGGGAGAACGATTATGGTTATGTGATTCCAGGTCCAGACAACGAGCCGTTTGAAATTAAGTCCTACGGTGCGGATAAGGCGGAAGGCGGCGAAAAATTTAACGCCGATCTATCCAATCTTGACGAAAAATAAGAAAAGCGGAGAGGCAATGTGCCGGAACCGGAACAGAGGCTTTACATTGATCGAATTGCTGGTGGTGCTGGCAATTATCTTGGTCATGGCCAGCGTGGCAGTTGCCACGCTCTTCGGAGTCGGCACGCCGAAACAGCAGTTACGCCGGGAAGCCCGCGACTTAACCAAGCTGCTTAAAGAGGCGCGGCAGGCCGCGATGGAACGCAAGCTGAAAGTGGATGTTTATGTCGAGCCGTCCGTTCGCGCGGTTTGTGCGGTTGAGTCCGGGTATGCGCGCAAGCTGCTGGCGGACAACGCGGAGTTCTTTGCGGACGAAACCAGTTTGAAGGAGCTGGTGCCGGAAACAAACCGGTTCTTTCGGGTGACCACTTTTCCGGAAGAGATCGCTGTGGAAGCCTTTGCGCTGAGTGATATTGAACCGGTAGTAACCGGAGAGGAACCACTGTTTGCGCCAGCACCGAAAGAAGTTCCAATGACTGGAGCCGAAACCTCTGCCGTCAGCCGGGCAGTTTTCAGTTTTACACATCTGGGCGGCGCCTCCGGCGGCGGAGTTAGCGTGGTGCGCAACGGACTGCGCATTGATATCGCCTGCGATCTGCTCACTGGGCTGCCGGAAATTGTTCAGCGAAAGGCGGCACAATAAAACATTTTCAATCATTGGAAACGAAGCGCGCTGGATTCTCCCTGCTGGAGGTTCTGGTGGCGCTGGCGATTTTTGCGATTGCCGCCGGCGGAACTTTGGTGGCGCTGGGGCATCATTTAAAAAATGTGTCGTTTTTGCAGGATCATTCGCGGGCGGTGCGGATTGCTTCCCGCGAAATCAATGCGCTAAGACGGATGACCACTGTTCCGGAAGAGGAAACGGAAGGTTCTGAAGATCGTTTTTCCTGGACGTCTCTGGCCGGCACCGAAGGGCTTGATGAATGGTCGGGGCTGACCTCGGCGACGGGAACGCCCGTGCGGCTGTCGGTGACGGTGCAGTGGAGCGATAGTGCGGGCGGACCGGCGACAGGGAAGGTTCGGCTGGACGGATTTGAGGTTTTTTAGATATGGATTATTGGATCAAAGGATTATTGGATTGCTGGAGGAAAGGATGCTGTTTGCGCAGATGGCCTCGAATTCATTTGTTTCAAGAATCCAGTAATCCAAAAATCCAATCTGCCGCCTTCACTCTCATTGAGTTGCTGGTTGCGCTTGCGCTACTGGGAATTCTCGGCGCTTCGCTGGCCGGGGTTTTGCGTAACTCGACGGACTCCGTGGAGCAGGCGCGGGCGTCGGTGGATCACTTGACCCGCTTGCGATCGCTGGATCTGGTTCTGGGTGGCGCTCTGCGCGATGCGGTAACGCTGACGCTGTCAGCCACAGAGAAAAAAATGCTGACCGATCAGGTTTCTTTCGACAAGGAAGCAGGCACCATCCGGTTTCACGGCGAAGAGTTGTCGCTCGGGTTCTGTCTGCAACGGCCGTTTCTGTCTGCCGAGCGCGACGGCTACACGCACTGGATTTCGCTGGATATCCGGCAGGATGAGAAAACGGAGCGCCGTTCACTCTGGCTCCGCGACGTTTCGTTTATTTCCGGCATCGACAATCCGGTCGGCGACGACTGGGGCGGGCTGGAAGGGGAAGTGGATGAGCGTCTTCCGGTGCAGGAGGTTTGTCTGGTTCGTGATGCGGCGGCGCTGAGTTTTCATTATTGGATCCTTCCGGAAGACGGCGTCAGCGATCCCGAGGAAATGGAGCCGGATTATATTGCCGGGGACTATGCGCTGGATATTCCTGATTATATCGAGCTGGAAATAAAAATGCAGAAAGGCGGGGCGGAAGTGCTGACGTTTGATTACAACCTGAGGGAGAAGCTGCCGTTATGAACACCGCCGCTTCTATCAATCCGAAAGCCGGATCGGCGCTTCTTATCGTGCTGGCCGTGATGGCGATTCTTTCGCTGTTGGTGGCGGAGTTCGGTCGCGGGTTGAGAGCGGATCTGCGCGCCTCCGGCGGTTTTTATGAAGAGGCACAGAACGATCAATTGGCCCGTAGCGCGCTGGTTGCGGCGCAGATTGAGCTTTCGACTGCGGGAGCATCGATGTACGCAGACCCGACCGGGAATGTTTATTTTGTGACGAGTGACGAAACGTACGAACCCGAGATCGTCGCTCTGGCGCAGTACCGGCAGGGCCAGTCGCTGGGGCGCGGCCTTTTCTCATACCGCTTTGTGATGAAACCGTATGCGCTGAATATTAACGAACTGGATGCTGCTGCGCTGGGGCGGCTATTCGAGGTGGCCTGTGGGCTTGAGGATGGCGACGAACGTTCGGCGCTGGTTGACTCCATTCTTGACTGGATGGATTCCGATAATATTGCGCGCGCTTACGGTGCAGAAGAGGACTTTTACCAGGCGCTTGTTCCTCCGCGACATTGCCGCAATGCTCCGTTCGAAATGGTTGAAGAGCTGCTGCTGGTTAACGGAATGACGCCGGAAATGCTTTTCGGATACGGTTATCCGGTTCGCATCGAGAATGGTATGCTACTGAGCGGTGGGCTCTATCGTTTCCTGATTGGAGATAACTGCCCGGAGGCGCAGGCTTCCGTTCAGTATATTCTCCGTGGAATTTTTCCTTCGGACGAACAGAGTAAAAAAAAGGATGTTGAAGTGGTCAGCGGGTTTCAAAAAATAACCGTGTTGCCGGCAGTTCTTTACCTCGTGGCCGAGGGTTATTCCGCGCCGGCGACGGGAGATAAAGAAAGTCCTGCTCCGGTAGCGGAAGAATCTACTCCCGCCGATTCAACTTCCCGGCATATCATTCTGGTAAAACTGACGTTGCCGAAAAACGCCCGGTCTGCGGCGTATACAGTTGGTGATTTTCAGGAAAATGCTGCCGGCGAACTGCTGGAGCAGGTGCTGGCGTATGGAGTCCCGGAGGAGAATAATGAACTTTAAAAACATGCCGGAGATCAAGTGGATGGCTGGAAGATCGAGTCTGATTCTGATCTTCCGGGATAACACGGTGGATGCCGTCTGGCTGGAGCAGGGGTTGCTTGGCCCGGCAATCCGTCTGATGGAGCGCTTCCCGCGCGATGAACAGCTGCCGGAATTGCTGGCGAAGAGGTTCCGTGAAGCGGAGAAAACGCCGGCACGTGTGCTGGTCTGTTTGCCGCGGGCGACGGTCATGCAGCGGACGCTTTTCTATCCGGTGGCGGTTCAGAACGACCTTGCCCAGATGCTGCAGTTTGAGGCGTCGCGGCATGTGCCGCTGCCGGAAGCGGACCGGCGTGTTGCCTTTGCATCTATGCCGCTGCCCGCCGGAAAACAGATCGGTGTGAATCTGCTCGCCGCCCGCGGCACTGAGATTTCAGCGTTTCTGGAGCCGTTGACTGCGGCCGGAATCCCCGTGGACGAGGTAACCTCATTGAGTTCGCTGCTGGTTCCAGATGCGGACAGTGCGCCGACTTTGCTGGTTCTTACGGATGATACGCAGGTTGAGCTGGTTCTTTTTGCCAATGGGCTCTTGTACGACAGTCTGCTGGTGGGCCGACAGTCCGCCGGTTTCTGTAAAGAAATGCTGGTGGATGCGGCGCGGCGCATGGTCGTCCGGCGCCGT
>JBAWXO010000194.1:0-4322 GCA_037144035.1 Kiritimatiellales bacterium | reverse complement strand
GGGGGCGTGCGAAGCGAGAGGCCGGACAGGTTGAACGTGACAGCCTGACATCATGTCTGAAAATCACCGCCGAATGCGCGCATCGCTTTGGTGCGGCGGCAAACGAAGTGCGCCGCCGCTCTCAGTCCTACAGAGCGGCCTCGCCCCTGCGGGTTGCGTCCGCACTCCAGAGGTTTGCTCAGAGCTGCCCCATCTGCCCGCCAAACACTTTTTTCTGCCATTCCAATATTCCATCCTTCCGGTATTCCATGTAACGTCACCGCATGTTTTTCGACACGCACGTCCATTTTGATGATTTTGTTAAGGACGGCACACTGGAGCAGGTGCTGGAGCGCGCGGAATCTTCCCCTTCGAGTTCCCTCAGGGCAGGCAATGTTTCAAAAATGATCGCGGTCGGCGGCTCGCCCGAAGCCAATGAGCTGGCGCAAAAGCTGGCCAAAACGCACCCGAACCGGATTTATGCCGCCGCCGGTTATGATCGCCACATGGCGGACTCAATTTGTGACATCAACGCGCTTTGCGAGTTGACGGCGAAGAAATCTACAGTCGCCATCGGCGAAACAGGTCTCGATTATTTCTATGAGCCTGAAAAAGCCAAAGAGCAGCAGCAACTATTTTTCCAATGTTTGGAAACCGCGATTAAAGTCTGCAAGCCGGTGATTGTTCATACCCGCGATGCGGACGACGATACGCTTTCGATCCTGGCCGATTTTTCCAAACATTGGAAAGGCGATCCGGCGCGTGTCGGCGCGCTCCACTGTTTTACCCGCGACCAAAAGATGGCGAGGGCGCTGCTCGACCTCGGTTCTTATATCAGCTTCAGCGGCATCGTCACGTTTGCCAACGCCGATCCGCTGCGCGAGGTCGCAAAGTTTGTTCCGGACGACCGGCTGCTGATCGAAACCGACTCGCCGTATCTTGCAACGGTGCCGCACCGCGGCAAACGCTGCGAGCCCGCCTTTGTCGCGGATACCGCCAAACGGCTTGCCGAACTGCGCGGCTGTGCAGTAGAGTCGCTGGCGAAAACGACAATGGAGAACGCCATCCAACTGTTCGGACTGAAGGAGAAAACGCCATGAAGAAAATTCTGTTTGCACTTATCGCACTGTCTGTCGCTGTTTATGCGCAGGATGCCGTCAAAGTCAAAGTAACGGGTGACCGGGTGAGCCTGCGCGCCGCGGCGGATACCAATGCCGTACTGCTTGACCGCGCGATGGCCGGTGACGAACTGGTTCTCCAAAACAATAGCAATCCCGACTGGGTCGGCGTTCTGCCGCCTGAAGTGATCGACCTCTGGGTGAGCAGCGAATTTGTCAGCAGCAACACCGTGTTGCCGGAACTGCTCAACATCCGTTCCGGCCCGAGCCTGAGTCATCATACCGTGGGCTCGGCACAAAAAGGGGATATTCTGAATGTGCGCGGTGAAATCGCCCAGTGGATGAAGATCGCGCCGACATCCAACACGGTTGTCTGGATCAGCCGCAAATATGTTGATGCGCCTAAGCCGGTTATGATGGAACTGTCTGCATTTCAGGCAACGCAGACCGTTGTGAATGTTTCCGCAGAGCCCACCGCTCTGGAGATCATGACAGCAGCATCGGCGACGGATAAAAAGAAACTCACTGTCGATCCGGCTAAGCCGCAGGGCGTTGAAGGGACTTATTCCGGCGTGCTGCAGCCATCGGATGCCAGACTCTATAAGCTGGTGGACGATCATTTCACCGACGTCATCGTCTGCTACGTGGACGGCAATAAAGCCCAGATGCAGACTTTCACCGGCATGAAACTTGAGATCACCGGAAAAACTTATTGGGCCGAAAAAATGGATCTGCCGGTGGTGCGGCCAGTCCGGATTAAACTGTTTGCGACCCTGACGCCAAAAGGGTAACTCAACATCCGCGATCACGGATCGCGGCTACAAAACTCGGTAGGCCGGTTCGGAATATGGCCGGAGGAGCCCATGGCTTCGGAATCTGGCGGCGGGGTCGCGGATACTGCAATGATCAATTTTCCTTTGTAGCCGAGGTCCGTGACCTCGGTTTCACAAATAGTGAATATGTCCTTTGTAAAGCCATTGGTCTGCATCGAGTACAAGTTCCGCACGTACTGGATTCTGCAGGACATAATTCCATTTTTCCGAATAGGATTCATTCGACCGAAGCAAATGGTCAAAAAACTCTTTCTGCCAGACTGGGGCCCTAACTCCCAAGCAGGCAGCCAGTTCCTTCGCGCTCCATTGTTTCCATGAGCCAATCATTTTCGAAAGCGTGGTGGTACTGGCCGCATCCGTGCAGAAAAAATGAACATGGTCAGGCATGATTACATACGCCCCGATCGCCCAACCGTACAGATCAAGAGTTTTTCTCCAGTGCTTTTGCAGAATTCGGTGCGCATCCGGGTTATCAAGAATCTTCTGGCGTTTATGAACACAGACAGTAATGAAATAACGCGGATGATTTTCCCAAACCCCGTTAAGACGCTTCAGGTGTTTACGTTCATTTATCATGTTGCGGATCCTCTTGTAGCCGAGGTCCTCGACCTCGGAATCTGGCGGGGTCACGGACCCCGGCCCTACAAAACAATAGATTCCTTTATTCTGTTCGTTCCAACTCCTCCTTGCACAACTCGTAGAAATTACAGCTTTTGCAGGAGGCCGGATCGGCGGCCAGTTCCCATTCCTCTTTCGGGAGAGGCGCGTTCTTGGCCCGGTCGAAGTCGACCAGATATTCCGTCATTTCCGCCACCGATTCTTCGATACGCGTTTCCAAGGTTTGGAAATCCTCGGCGGTCATCTGAAACGGCGCCACCTGTCCTTCGTTGAGATACTCGACATAAAGGAACGTGTCATCCGGTTTAGCGCGGAATTTTTCGCGCGCCCAAAGCGCGTAGAGTCCAAGCTGCTCGCGGTGCGATTCTTTGACTTTGCCCGCCTTCCAGTCGTGAATATGAAACTGCCCGCCGATGCGGTAGGCATAGTCGGGAATGACATACATCTTCACGCCCTTGAACTCGATGTTCTCCGGGTCGCCGCCTTGATCTGGCGTCTTCACCGGCAGTTCCTGCTCGCGCGTGATTTTTCCAATCCTTGGAAGAACCTTTGCGATGAAATTGACGATGCAGTTTTTAATCTGACCGCTCATCTGCTCGGCGGCGGCCTTTTCGTCGCCCATCACACCGTAATAATGCTCGCGCAGACAGCAGAACTTTTTTGGATCGGCCTTCCACTCGCCGCGTTTTGATTCGGTCCACTTCTGACGCAGGAAAGGGCGGGCGACGGTTTCAAACGCCTCGTCGGCGGTGATCGGATTACCCGCCTGATGCTGGCGCAGTACGCGCATAACAGAATTTTCCGCCGCCTGACCCATTAGTCCCCAGCGGTTATCCATCTTGTTTAACTGATAGGCTTTTTTCGTTTCCGGCGCGGAATTCTTTTCCCAGCCGCCCCACATGCCGTACTTGTTCCAGTAACGCCGCCGCCGGCATTCGTCAAAATCGGCCGCCGCGCTGAACGACCACGAAAAGGTATTTTCCAGTTTTCCCATACGGGAGAGTTTAACCACGGATTACACGGATTTACACGGATGTTTTCCAATGTTTGAAAAATATTTGAGGGGTTGCGTTTCGCGCCGTTTATGCGACCATACCAATGCCTCAAAAAAAGGGGGTGACTGGTTTCGACGTTTAAGTTGAAGCTTCAGTGGCGTGTCGAGGATGTCGGTTGGCCTCGTTAAACCTCCGGCAAAAACAATAAGTGCCAACGAACAGTACGCACTCGCAGCCTAATTAAAGGCTCGACGTATTCCCCCTGACACCTGCTGAGGGGATGAATACGACGACAGCAGGATAGTTCCGACGCCGGGCAGCCGGGCGAAGGAGCGAAACCCAACAGGTTGCTGGCGTTCGTGATGGCCCTGTCTGCTGACAGTCACGAAGGCGAGACCTTAAAGGCAGACTACACACGTAGAAGCTGTTGTGACGCTTGGGCGGACGGGGGTTCGATTCCCCCCACCTCCATGCTTCGCTCTTCGAGCTACGCATGGCACAGCCATGTAGCGAGAAGAACGAAGCATGCCCTGCATAGCGTGAGGAACGAAAGCGACGCATGGGCTGATAATTAAAAACAGTTCATTATGAATTCGCCCTGACGGGCTACGCATGGCGCGCCATGCTTAGGGAAGACGAAGCATATCAGAAAGAGAGTTGATAAAAGCGGGGCGAAGTATGCCCCGCGAAGTTGAGGAACGAAACGAAGCGCGGGCACAACATAGTATGGCCAGTGAGGGAAAGAGATGTACTACGTCTATATACTCCGGAGTATTGAG
>JBAWXO010000193.1:0-4335 GCA_037144035.1 Kiritimatiellales bacterium | reverse complement strand
ACCCGGTCAGCGCGCGGATGGTTTTTGGCGTTCTGATCAGGGCTTGTATCCGATCCGTCAGCAAAGACTCCAGATGATCGAGCGTACGAACCCATCGGTTGGCTACCGCTTCCTGCAGGCTGGGCCAAAGACGCTCCGCCGGTTGCAGCTCCGGGGTGTAGGGCGGCAATGAAAAGATTTCAATCCCGGCAGGGAGTTGCATGTTTACCGTCTGGTGAAAGCCAGCCTGATCCCAGAGAAGCAGGATGATTTTGTTTTCGCCGCCGTATTGAAGGGCGAAGGATTCAAGCGCCAGTTCGGTGAGCCGGCAACTCACAGACGGCAGAAAGAGCCCGTGCGTTTCTCCTGTGGCTGGATTTACAAATCCGTAGACGTATAAGAAATAACACTACATAAACAAACAGAAAATCCTTACATGAAGATCGGGGAGTCCTGACACTAAACAATTTTGCTTTTTTACCGGACGCGCAGAGAATGCGGACAACCCGTTAGGGTATTACAAATCAAGGGGGCGAAGTATGAAGAAGACACTGGTCATGTTAATAATCGGTCTCGCAACAGCATCGTACGGTGGAGTGGATGTGTCCTGGTTCAGCGCCATGGGGTTTTACTTTACTGAGGATCCCGCCGTTGGAATCCTCGGTGATGCCACTGGCAATTCGACTGTTGCGCAACTGATGTACAGCCCCGACAATGTTAAAGATGCTGTCAATACTTCCGGAAGAGGCGTCAACAATGACGTGGTATGGGATTCGGTTACCCTTACCGAAGACGGAGTTTCCGGGAATTGGGATGATTTCGCCTGTTTTGGCGTTCAAAGTTATCGCCAGACGTTTACTCTCGGTTATGCTTATGCCCTGATATTTCAGGACAGTAGCGTGCGGGCGGGTGACTGGTATTATTATACCCCGATGTTAGCCCTGAAAGACATCACTGGAATCATGCTCCCGCAAGAGATAGAGATGAACACGGACTTTACATGGGGAAATGCCATTGATAGCGCCACGGGTGGCGGTGTGTCAAATGCCGGCTTAGTCGGTCAGGTCGTTCAAGTCATTCAGGTTGTTCCTGAGCCTGCCAGTGTGATGATGGTTGGCCTTGGCGGACTTCTTCTTGTCGGATACCGCCGATTTTATGGGCGCTGGTAACCTTTAATTTTAACCGACACCGTAGCTCCGGAGTGACCTTTTTTATTTCCCGTACGGCGAACGATCCCTTCTTTTTTAGAATCTGTCGGTTCTCTATCAACGTATCTTCAGAGTCGCGACACCGATCAAAGCAAAGATGATGGAGAGAATCCAGAAGCGGATGGTGACCATGTTTTCCGTCGCGCCGATCGAACGGCCGGCCGCCACCGCATGCTCTTTGGCGATGATATGAAAGTGGTGGTGAATCGGCGCGCAGCGGAAGATGCGCCGCCCCGCACCATATTTCTTTTTCGTGATCTTAAACCAGCTCTGCTGAATCAGCACGCTGGCGGCTTCCAGAACAAATACACCGCCGACAATCACAAGCACCAGTTCCTGTTTAATCAGAATGGCAACCGCAGCAATGCCGCCGCCAATCGCCAGACTGCCGGTATCGCCCATAAAAACGCGCGCCGGATGGCAGTTAAACCAGAGAAACCCCAGTCCTGCGCCGAGTAGCGCGCCGCAGAAAACCGCCAGTTCGCCTGCGCCCTTTACAAACGGAACCTGCAGATATTCGGCAAAGGCAAAGTGACCGGCGACATAGGCCATCAGCAAATAGGCCGCCGCCGCCGAATTGGTGCAGCCGATTGCCAGGCCGTCGAGTCCGTCGGTCAGATTGACCGCGTTGGAGGAACCAACCAGGACGAGAAAAAGAAAAGCCAGCGTACCGAAAAAGCCCATCGACGGAATCACAGGAATCTTAATGAACGGCACCATCAACTGCTGAGTGCGCAGACAGGTTTCTTCATTCGAGCAGAGCGCCAACAGCAATACGATCGTCCAGGATGCCTGAGCCAGCAGTTTCATGCGCGGCGACAGACCGCCCTTCCCGCCCTTCCGCTTAATTTTCAGATAGTCATCAATAAATCCGAGTACGCCGAGAAAACAGAACGTCGTCAGGGCACACATCATGAAAAAATTACCTGGCTCGGCCCACAGCACAGTCGCGGTGACGGTCGTGAAAATAATCATCAGTCCACCCATCGTCGGCGTGCCGACTTTCTCGCATCCGTGATGCCCCGCCACCCGATCGTCCTCCTGCTGTTCGCTGAAGTTCACCGCCTGCAGCTTTTTAATCAGCCACGGGCCGATGATAACACTGAGAACAAAGGCGGTTCCGGCGGCCAGCACGGCGCGGAAGGTGATATAGCGAAACATGCGCAAAGGTGAAAAAACATCACTAAGTTGAGACAGCCAATAGAGCATAGGATTTCCTCCGGGTTAAATTTTAATTTTCAAATCTTCAAGAATGGTTTCGAGCCGTTCACCGCGCGAAGCTTTAAACAGCACCATATCTCCCGCCCGAAGACGGGTGCGCAGGGTTTCAACCGCCGCTGATTTTTCAACGCCGAGCATGCCGTCACAGATAATCTGCGCGCCGAGTCCGCCAATGGTGATAACCCCGTCGAGTTTTAACGTATCCACAAACTGTCCCAGCTCGCGGTGCTCTGATTCGCCCTGCGCGCCGAGTTCACGCATACCGCCCAGCACGGCGAAACGGCGGCCTTCGCACGGCAGTTGCGCGAAGGTGGTGAGCGCCGCGCGCATAGAGAGCGGATTGGCGTTATAGGCGTCGTTGATAAAAATAATTCCTTTGTGCAGAGTGCGCTCCCAGCGCATCGGCGCGGACTTGAACGCCGACAGGCCCGCCTGCACAGCTTCCGGTGAAAGGCCCAGCGCAAGACCGAGCGCCGCGGCGCGGCGGGCGTTGCGAATCATATGCTCGCCGGGCAACGGCACGGTGAAGGTAAATGGTTCTTTCCCGAATGTAACAATGCGGCCTTCGCACTTCGAGCGGAACAGTTCGAACCATTCCGAGGTTTCGTCGAGCAGCGCATTGTCGGCGTGAGCGAGCAGCGCGGCTTTCTCCTCCGCGATCCCTTCCAATGACTGGAAAAATTCAATATGCGCTTTTCCGATGTCTGTAATAACCGCCCAGTCGGGTTTGAGCAGGCCGGCCAGCGAATCAATTTCTCCGGGATGATTCATGCCGAGTTCGAAAACATAAAAGTCCGCGTTGCGGTCGGCGGCCAGCATGCTGAGCGGCAGACCGATGTCGTTATTCCAGTTGCCAATTGTTTTACTGACGGTTCCCTTCTGCGCCAGTACGGAGGCGATCAGCTCTTTCACGGTGGTCTTGCCAACACTGCCGGTGATACCGATAACGGCTCCCGCCCACTGACTACGCACGCCGGCGGCCAACGCCCAGAGCGACGCCATTGTATCGAACACCACCATCTGCGGAATATTTCCAAACATTGGAAAGTTACGTTCGACAATGAGACCCGCCGCGCCCTTTTCAACCGCCTGCTGAACAAAGTCGTGCCCGTCGTGCGTCGCGCCTTTGATAGCGATGTAGACGTCGCCCGATTTCAAAGTGCGTGTGTCGTGGGAAATTCCAAGGACCGGAAAATTTGTGTCTGAATTTTTCCAAACATTGGAACACCACTCGGCACATTCCGCTGCGTTGTATTTCGCCTGTTCCATTAAAGGGCCTCCCGGACAGCTTCGCGGTCATCAAAAGGAAATATGGCGCCGTCGAATTCCTGATAGTTTTCGTGGCCCTTGCCCGCGACGAGCAGGACATCTTTTTTACCGATCAGTTCAAGTCCGCGCGCAATGGCGGCCTTGCGGTCGAGGACAATTTCATATTTGCGATCGGAATCAAATCCGCCGGCGATCTCGGCGGCGATCTTTTCAGGAATTTCGTTGCGCGGGTTGTCGTTGGTGATGATGGAATAGTCGGCCAGCCGCGCGGCGACCTTGCCCATCAGCGGGCGTTTGCCTTTATCGCGGTTTCCGCCGCATCCGAAAACGACGACCAGACGGCCCGGCGTGATTTCACGCAGGGTTCCCAACACATTGAGCAGCGCATCGTCGGTATGGGCATAATCCACATAAACCCGCTTGCCCTTTTTGTTTTCAACGGCTTCAAGACGTCCGGGCACGCACTGCATTTCCGCAAGCGCCTTGACGATGGTTTCGACCTGTATACCAAGCGCGGCGGCCGTGGCGAAGGCAGCCAGCGCGTTATACAGGTTAAATCTCCCGATGAGTCTTAAACTGATTTCGACCTCGCCCCACGGACTTTGAACGCGCATCCGCGAACCTTTGGTATCCGTGACCGGATTGAGGCCGCGCACAG
>JBAWXO010000192.1:0-4379 GCA_037144035.1 Kiritimatiellales bacterium | reverse complement strand
AGGTAATCGGCCCCGAGCCCATCGGTAAACCGTTCGATTCGCTCTACTCCCCGCTTAATAAGCAGACGCCGTCCAAGAAAAAACAGCAGGCGGTGACTTCAGCGGCTGGAAAGAAAACAACGGTTTCCAAGGCCGGCGCGACCGCAAAACCGAATGCCGGGCCTGCACCCGCCGCTACGGCCGCACCAAAAGCGGAATCATCGTCCGCGAAGTCTTCCGGTGCCGAGGCATCCGGTTCGCCGGATATGGAAGAGGAAGCGGTGATTCTGGCGGATAAAGACACCAACACACTAATCATCAATGCGACACCGGATCAGCACCGGGACATTGAGCGGACCATCAAAGAGCTGGATCGTCCGCGCCGGCAGGTGCTGATTGAAACCGTACTGGTAGAAGTGACGCTGGATGAAGGGGTTAATTTGGGAGTTGAATGGGCGGTTTCAAAGGGAATTTCCGTGGATGGAAGCATCTCTTTAGCTAAAAATACGGCTGGAAGCGTGCCCCCCAACTCGCTAGGAAATAATGATGGATTTTCTTATTTGCTCAAATCCAGTTCGGACAAGCTGGCATTTATTCAGGCCGCTAAAAACGACAACCGTCTGCAGGTTCTCTCCTCGCCGACGGTTCTGACCCGCGACGGGATGGCGGCAACTGTTTCTTTTGGGCAGGAGGTGCCGATTCAGGAAAAAAGTACGTCCGGTACAAGCAGTACGCGGGATAATTATTCGTACAGCTATCAAGATGCAAAAATCACTCTGACGGTGACTCCGGTGATTGATGACAACAAAATGGTGACGCTCAATCTTTCGCAGACGCTGCGGCAGATTCCATCAGACTACACGGTTCAGATATCCGGGAATAATGATGTTGTCTTGCCCCCAATTTTCACAACGCGCGAGCTCAGTTCCAGCCTGCAGGTGGATAACGGACAGACGCTGGTGCTCGGGGGATTGATTCAGCGCGAAGACCAGAAAATAAAACGCGGGATTCCGCTGATTAGCCGTATTCCGCTCATCGGTTGGCTGTTTGGCTGGAATTCAACGATCAAGAAGGGTTCCGAAATTCTGATGATTCTCACGCCGCATGTGGTGGATACCCGCGACGAAACCGATCTTCTTACCCGCGACTTCCGGGAAAAAATCATGGGGGCGACGTCGGAGAAAAATATTCGGTCACTCTTCAATCTGGAAGAAAATGAAAAGCTGACGGAGTTAAAGGGTGCGACTCCCGTCCCTGAAAAGGTTGAAACCCCTGTTCCGGAAGCTAAAGGAAACTGATATGGCGTACCGGCAACTGGGCGATATTCTGGTGGCGCAGGGCGCTGTCGGACGTGACGATATTCAGGCGGCGTTGCGCGCGCAGCAGACGGGCGGCGGCAAAACCCGGCTCGGCGGGCTGTTGATTGAAGCGGGGGAAATCACTCCGGCGAATCTGGCGGCGGCGCTGGCGGCGCAGTTTGATTTGCCGCTCTGCGCCTGCGCAGAACCGGCGAAGCATCTGCTGATTGACGAGAATCTTCCGTTCGCTTTTCTAATCGAGCACCGGATTCTGCTGCTGACCGGCGAGAACGGTCAGGCCTGTTCTGTGATTACCGACGACCCATCCGACTGGTCTGCGTTTGAAGCAATCCAGTTGCAGTTTGGAAAAGAACTTCCGTTGCAGGTGGTTTCATCTGAACAGATGGGCGAGGCTCTGGATAGAATTCGCGGCTTCGCCGACAGCAACCTCAACACCCTGATGAAAGATGCCGAGGTTGTTGAGACGGGTGACTGGAGCGATGGAGAGGAGCATCTTCGCGATCTGGCACTGGAGGTTCCGATTGTCCGCATGGTGAATCTGATCATCACTCAAGCGGTCGATCGGCGCGCCTCCGACATCCATGTCGAAATCGGTGAACACCGTCTGCGTATCCGTTACCGCGTGGATGGCGTTTTATATGAAGCGGAGCAGATTGATAAAAAACATCACGCCGCCGTGGTTTCGCGGCTGAAACTGCTGGCCCGTCTGGATATTGCGGAGCACCGTATTCCGCAGGACGGCCGCATTAAAATGATGATTCAGGGACACGATCTCGACATGCGCGTGGCGACCACGCCGACGATTTACGGCGAGAGTGTCGTGATCCGCCTGCTGAATCAGCAGCAGGTCGAGCTTTCTTTCGGCAGTCTGGGTATGCCGCTGCGCGAGCAGCAGGGCTTCAAGAAGATGATCGAAGATCCTCAGGGCTTTATTCTGGTGACCGGCCCGACCGGCAGCGGGAAAACCACAACGCTGCATACCGCTTTGACTCACCTGAACAGCGAAAAAGTAAAAATCATCACCATTGAAGATCCGGTCGAAATCCGCCTGCCGTCTATCAATCAGATTCAAATGAATCCGAAGATTGGAATGACCTTTGCCAACGGCCTGCGGTCGATCGTTCGCCAGGACCCCGACATTATAATGGTCGGGGAAATCCGCGACAGCGAAACGGCCGACGTGGCGATTCAGGCTTCGCTGACCGGTCACATGGTTTTGAGCACGCTGCATACCAACGACGCAGCCGGCAGTGTCGCGCGACTGGCTGAAATGGGCGTGAAGAGCTATTTAATCGCCTCGGCGCTGAGCGGTGTGCTGGCGCAGCGGCTTTGTCGGCGGATCTGTACGAACTGTTCGGAAGCCTACACGGTCGCGGGTTCGCATCTGGCGGATTTTCCCGAAGCGACAGCGGTGGAATACACCCTTCATCGCGGACGGGGCTGTGAGCACTGCGACGGCACCGGCTTCTACGGCCGGATGGGGCTTTATGAGCTGCTGATTGCGGACGACGAAATGCGTTCGCTCATTCAGCGCACCGCCGAGGCCGGGCCGATTCGCGAACTGGCCCGCTCCAAAGGCATGCGGCTCCTTCGCGAGTCCGGTTGGGATGCGGTGATGTCCGGTGCCAGTACGGTTGAAGAGGTGCGGCGCGTAACCCGGTGGGGCTGAGCAGAATTATGAATTGTGAAAGATGAACTATGAAATCGGTATCTATAACCTTGGTTAAATTATCCATTTTCATCTTTCATCTTTCATCTTTCTGTCGACGGAGTTGATGAAATGATCCGTTTTTCATACAGAGCGATCACGGCGGACGGAACTCCCCGTAACGGTTCGCTGGAGGCTCCCGGCAAAGCGCAGGCGGCTCTGGCGCTTCAGAAAAGCGGATTAATTGTCCTCGGCCTGTCGGCTGCCGGCGAACAAGGCGCTTCCGGATCGGCATCCTTTGCGCTGACCGGCCGCATCAGCGCGCAGCATCTGGTGGACTTCGCCATCGAAACGTCGGCGCTGCTCGACGCGAAGGTTCCTCTGGAACAGGTGCTCAAAACACAAACCGACCTCTGTACCCATAAACGGTTTAAAGAAATGCTGACCTCAATCTGGCAGGACGTGAACGGCGGGGCTTCTTTTGCCGATGCGTTGGCGCGGCATCCGAAAACATTCGAACGGTTTTTCGTTAATATGGTGCGCGGCGGAGAAGCGTCCGGCTCGCTAGAGTTGATTATGCGCCGGATCGCGGCATTGCTGGAACGCCGCATGAAATTGCGCACGAAAGTGGTCGGCGCGCTGATTTATCCGTCGCTGCTCGTGGTCATGGGTGTCGTGGTGATCAGTGTCATGATGATTTTTGTGGTTCCGAAAATGACGGCGCTGTTCGGGGATTCCGGGCGACTGCTGCCGACTTCCACGCGGGCGGTAATTGCGATGAGTAATTTCACCCGCTCCTACTGGTGGCTTTTTCCGCTGGCGTGCGTCGGCCTGTTTGCCGTTTATAAAATGAAAGCCCGTTCCGAAGAAGGACAGGCTGCTTTTGGGCGGGCCATCCTGAAAATTCCACTGCTTGGAAACCTCATCGCTCAGGCGGAGACCAGTCGCTTCTGCCGTATGATGAGTTCGCTGCTCGACGGACAGGTCCCGATTCTTTCCGCTCTTTCTATCACCGGTGGTACGCTGGGCAATGCGGCGTTGCGGAAGCTGATGAAAGAAGTATATTCCCGCGTGCAGGGCGGCCAGCCGATGGGGCCGCTTCTTCAGGCCAGTCCGGAATTTCCGGAGCTGGCTTCGCGCATGATCACCATGGGCGAAGAGTCCGGCGAATTGCAGACGATGCTCAACAAAGTGGCGGATCGCTACGAAGAAAAAGTGGCGGCCACAACGGAGCGGTTAGTCGGCGTGATCGAGCCGGTTTTTATTATCTTAATGGGGATCGTCGTCGGGTTCATCGTCATCAGCATGATGCAGGGCATTATGGCGATGAGTACATCCGCCGGATAACAGAAGGAGAGGAAGTCAGGAAAAAAGAAAACAAACACAATGTTCGTAACGACGGCTTTACACTGGTTGAACTGCTGGTGGTGCTG
>JBAWXO010000191.1:0-4381 GCA_037144035.1 Kiritimatiellales bacterium | reverse complement strand
GGTGGTAACTATTTCTCTGGCGATCGGCGTACAGCGCATGGTCAAGCGGAATGCCCTGATGCGGCGGCTGCCCGCCGTGGAAACGCTGGGAAGCACCACCGTCATCTGCTCGGATAAGACCGGTACGCTGACAAAAGACGAAATGACCGTCCGGAAACTTTATATCGCGGAGCATCTGTGGGATGTGTCCGGTGCCGGGTATGCGCCGCAAGGACAGTTTCTCATTGGCGGCCAAGTTGTGGAGCCGGATGCCGCGTTACGGCAGTTTCTGCGGGCCGCGACGTTGTCGTCCGATGCACACATTGCACAGCGCGAAGAGGACGGCCGTTGGCATATCAAAGGCGATTCCACGGAAGGCGCACTGGTGGTGGCCGCAGCCAAGGCTGGTTTGATTAAGTCCGCGCTTGAGCAGCAGGCGCCGCGCAAGAACGAAATTCCGTTCACATCCGAAACCAAACGAATGACTACTTTGCATACCGCTCCGGAGGGAACAGTGGCTTTTTCCAAGGGCGCTCCGGAAATTATTCTGGCTTCCTGCACGCATGTTCTGTCCGGTAACGGTGAAATGCTGCTCGACGACGCGGGGCGGAAACGGATTGTGGATACCGCTCACAGTCTGGCCGATCAGGCCTTGCGGGTGCTGGGCGTGGCGCAGAAGTCCGGCGCGACTCTCGAAACCGCAGAGCATGGAATGACGTTTCTGGGTTTGGCCGGGATGATTGATCCTCCCCGGTCCGAAGCCGGTGAGGCTGTGAAAAAGTGCGAACAGGCCGGTATCCGCGTGGTTATGATCACCGGCGATCACCCCGCAACAGCGCAAGCCGTGGCGCGCGAGCTGGGTATTCTGAAAGGCGGACGCGTTATCACCGGCACACAGCTGGATGCTATTTCAGACGACGATTTTGCCCGTGAGGTGAACGGTATCGACGTCTATGCGCGTGTCTCGCCTGCTCACAAACTGCGAGTTGTGAGTGCGCTTCAGCAAAACGGCGAAATCGTCGCCATGACCGGCGACGGGGTCAACGATGCGCCGTCGCTCAAGAAGGCGGACATCGGTATCGCCATGGGCATTACCGGCACCGACGTTACCAAGGAAGCGGCGGCCATGACACTCACGGACGACAATTTCGCGTCCATCGTGGCGGCCGTCGAAGAAGGCCGCGGCATTTTCGGCAACATCAACAAGTACCTGATGTTCCTGCTGTCCTCGAACCTTGGTGAGATGCTGATCATGGTGGGTGCGACCGTGATGGGTATGCCGCTACCGTTGAGCGCCGTGCAGATTCTGTATATCAATCTGGCCACGGACGGTCTGCCCGCGCTGGCACTGGCGGTGGATCCGGCGGAGCCCGACCTGATGCAGCGCCCGCCGAGAAATCCGCGTTCAGGCATCTTCACCCGTCCGGTTATCCTGCTGATGACGGTGGGCGGAGTCTGGTCAGCTATCGCGAATCTCGGCCTGTTTGCCTGGGCCCGCGCCCAGAACTTCCCGGCGGCCGAGTGCATGACGCTGGTCTTTGTGTCGCTGTGTTTGGTGGAATTTTTCAAAGCCTTCTGTTTCAGATCAGACCGCCACAGTATGTTCCGTCGTCCGTTCGCAAACAAGTGGCTGAATATGGCGATTTCGTGGGAACTGTTGCTGCTGGCTGTCATCGTGTATCTGCCGTTCATGCACAAACCGTTCGGTACGTTCTCTCTGCCGCTTTCGGTCTGGCCGGTACTGCTGAGTGTGGCCGCCACGATCATACCGGTGCTTGAAGCCATGAAGTGGGCAATTCGCCGCGGCTGGTTTGGCGCGAAAAATTAACCCGGTTGTATGGCTGGTAACAGAGGAGCCCGACGATGCTGCTTAAGAATATGAATCGGATTGAAGCCGTTGCCGCTGTAGTGGCTGTGGCTATGCTGGCGGCAGGTTGTCTGGTGGTATTGCGTCCGTTCGTGTCGGCAATTCTGTGGGCTGCCGTACTCACGTACACCACCTGGCCGTTAATGCTGCGGATTGAAGGCTGGATAAAAGGCCGCCGCACACTGGCGGCCTTCACGATGACCGCCCTGATTGCGGTTGTTCTGGTGCTGCCATTCGTCATCGCCGGAATTACACTGGCGGATAACGTGGCGCGGCTGGAGGATCTGTTCCGAACCTTGCAAGGCGGACTGCCGGTATCTGCTCCTGAATGGTTAAGACGGGCTCCGTGGATCGGCCCGGCCGCCGAACGTGCCTGGCCGGAATTCGCGCAGAACACCGGATGGCTTTCGGAAGAGGTAAAGTCAGCCGGTTTGGCGTCCGGCAAGTGGGTACTGACGCACAGCCTCAATTTTGGTAAGGGTATTTTGCAACTGGTGCTTAGCGTTGTGATTATGTTCGTGTTTTACCGGGACGGCGAGCGCATGACGGCGCGGATTGCATCCGGCGCTCAACGTATTGCTGGTGACGTTTCGCAGCACCTTCTGGAAGTCGCGGGCAACACGGTTCGCAGCGTCGTTTACGGCATCATCGGCACAGCGCTGGCGCAGGCGATTGTGGCAACTTTCGGATTTTGGCTGGCTGGCGTGCCCTCGCCGTTTCTACTGGGACTGCTGACCTTTCTTCTGGCTCTGATCCCGTTAGGGCCTCCACTGGTCTGGATACCGGCCGCAGCGTGGCTGTTCCATGCGGGACATTTCGGATGGGGCATCTTTATGGTCGTCTGGGGAATTTTTGTCATCAGCGGCATAGACAATCTGGTGCGTCCGTACCTGATCAGCCGGGGTTCGAATCTGCCCTTCGTCATTGTCCTGCTGGGTGCAATCGGCGGCGTGATCACTTTTGGATTCATCGGACTGTTCCTGGGGCCGGTGTTGCTTGCCGTCGGTTACGCGCTGGCGCGGGAGTACACCGCGAGCCGCAACCCGTCCGCGCCGGAGACATCAGAGAACGCGCCGTCCGAAGAGAAGTGATCGGTTAAATTCTTCCACCCTTTGATGCCGTATTTTTGTGTTCTTTGCGTTCTTTCGCGGCCGAAATAAATCCTGTAGGGTGCCCCGCATGAGCAAAAAGCTTTTCCTTCTCGACGGCATGGCCCTGGTTTACCGGTCCTACTTTGCCTTCATGCGCAATCCGATGATCAACTCGAAGGGGCGTAACGTTTCTGCCGTCTTCGGCTTCCTCAACACACTGCTCGAACTGCTCGAAAAACAAAGCCCCACCCATATCGCCGTCGCCTTTGATGTTTCCGGCCCGACGTTCCGTCACGACAAATTTCCAGAATACAAAGCGCAGCGCGAGGAAACCCCCGAAGAGATCCGCGCCGCCGTTCCCTGCATTTATGAATTTCTCAAAGCCTTCAATATTCCGATCATTACCGCGCAGGGATTTGAAGCCGACGACCTGATCGGCACGCTCGCCCGCCGCGCTGAGCAAGAGGGCTTCGACACCTACATGGTCACGCCCGACAAAGATTTCACCCAGCTCGTCGACGCGCACACCTTCGTCTATAAACCCGCCAAGAGCGGCGCACCTCCTGAGATCATGGGCGTACCTGAAGTGCTCAAATACTGGGAGATCGCTCGCATCGAACAAGTCGCCGACATTCTCGGCCTCGCGGGCGACGCCGCCGACAATATTCCCGGCGTACCTGGCGTCGGTCCGAAAACCGCGCAGAAACTGATCGCGCAGTACGGCTCGATTGAAAACCTGCTCGAACACACCGGCGAACTGAAAGGCAAGCTCAAGGAAAACCTTGAGGCCAACAAGGAGCGTGCCCATCTCTGCAAATGGCTCGTCACCATCAAAACCGATTCGCCGGTCGATTACGATCCGGACGGACTGCACCGCGGCAAACTCGACGAGGAAAAACTCGCCGCGCTCTTTTCTGAATTTGAATTCTCGTCCTTCTCCAAACGGCTCTTCGGCAAACCCGCCGCGCCGGTTGCGCCCGTCGCCTCTTACGCCCCGCCCGCGCCCAAAGGCGGACAAGGCGATCTCTTCGACTTCGCCGCGCAAACCGCGCCGCCAGCTCCGACGGATGAGGCTCCGGTCTACAAAACTATCGACGACGTCAAACACACTTACCGCCTCGTCCAAACCTTGGAAGAACGCAAGGCGCTGGCGGAAAAATTGGGTCAGGCGGCATGCTTGTGTTTCGACACCGAAACCACCGGACTTGATCCGCGTGAATCGCGGCTCGTCGGAATTTCTTTTTCTGTCAAACCGCACGAAGCGTGGTTTGTCACGCTTCCACCGGACGATGCGGAGCGGAAAAAAGCCTTGATGCTCTTTGCCCCGCTCTTTGCAGATGAGCAGATCGAGAAGACCGGACACAACCTGAAGTTTGATATCGCCATGCTGCGCGAAGCGGGCGTTGAGGTGCGCGGAAAACTTTTCGACACCATGCTCGCGCAT
>JBAWXO010000190.1:0-4418 GCA_037144035.1 Kiritimatiellales bacterium | reverse complement strand
GTCGGATTCTGGTTCGGGACGGCCTACGCGGTGGTTATCCCGGTGCTTGTACTTTTCCTGCCGAATGGAAAAACTGTTTGCACCACCTATCTACTGATGTTTCTCGGCCTGTCATTCTATCTGTACATGCCGGTTTCGTCTGACCAGAACCCGCCAATCGATTGGGGCTATCCGCGCACATGGGAAGGCTTCATGCACGCCATCACCCGCGGGCAGTATGAAAAAGTCACGTTGACCGATGTTTTTTCTCTCACTTTTTTTGAACAGATCGGCGCTTTTCTGCGTGACCTGCGGGCGCAGTTCCTCGCGCCGGTGGCGCTGCTGGCGATTCTGCCGTTTGCCTTTATCGTGCGCATCGGCCGAAAAAACCGCGACTGGCTTTTCACCACCGTGGCGGCTTTCATCGGCGTGGGGATTCTCTTCATCATCCTGCAGAATCCGAAACTCGATATCCAGACGCTTTTCATCGCGCGGGTTCAGTACATTCAGTCGCACGCTGTTTATGCAATCTGGATCGGCTATGGCCTGTTGCTGCTGATGGCGTGGCTCGAAGCGCTGGTCGGTAACAATGCGTTCACCAAATGGGTCGGCACCCTGCTGGTTATTCTGCTGCCATTCTCTCTGATATACAAAAACTATTACAGTGAGGAACAGCTTAAGGTCGTTGGCGGCTCCGAACAGAACGGGCACGACTTCGGCTGGCAGTTCGGCAACTGGCAACTGCGCGGGATCGAAGGAATTAAAGACGATCTTCATTATAAGTACATATTTCCGTTTGAGCGGCGCATCTCTGACGCTGAGTTCGATAAGGTGTGGAAGGAATATCCTGAAACCCTGCGCAAGAATAACTATCCGCCGCCCATGGGCACCAACGCGCTCTTCTTCGGCGGAACCGATCCGGGGCGTTTTGTGCCAACGTATATGATCTACTGCCCGCAGGTGCGGGCCGATGTTTATCTCATCACCCAGAATGCGCTCGCCGATACCACGTTTATGGCGACCACCCGCGACATTTACGGCGATCAGCTCTGGATTCCATCCACGGCCGACAGCAACCGCGCCTTTCAGGAATATATTGAGGCCATTCAAAGCGGGAAGCTTGATGCAGGAGCTGACGTTAAGATGGATGGCGGCCGCGTACAGGTGCAGGGCGTTGGCGGCGTCATGCAGATCAATGGCATTCTCTGCAAACAGATTTTTGATCACAACCAGTACGTCACGGAAGTGAAAACCGATGAATCCACCCGGGAGTCCAGTTCGGCGGTTGTTCCGTCTGATCCGGTCGGCCCAGACGGCAAGTTGCGCAAGCGCGAGTTTTTCGTCGAAGAGAGTTATGTTATTCCATGGATGTATCCGTACCTCACGCCGCACGGCCTCATCATGAAGATCAACAACGAGCCGACAGCGATCACTCCAGAAATGGTCAAGAACGACCACGAATTCTGGGACTGGTATGTGAAACGGCTGGTGAATGACAAAAAATTCGTCCGCGATGTGTGCGCACGCAAAACCTTCTCCAAACTGCGCAGCGCCATTGCCGGACTTTATGCCGCGCGCGGCAACATGGCCGAAGCCGAATACGCTTTCAAGCAGGCGGTCGAGCTTTATCCGCTCAGTCCGGAAGCGGTTTTCCGCCTTGCCGACCTCTATATGCGGGGACGCCGTCTTGAAGAAGCCCGTAAGGTTGTTTCTGATTTTCTTGCGCAGGATGTGCACAACGACAGTGCGCAGGGGTTCCTGAATCAGATCAATCAGATGCAACAGATGATCGGCCGTAAGACCGAGCTCGAGGGCCTGTTGCGCGGCGGCGGGCAGACTGCGGATATCAACGCAATCTTTGAGCTCCTCCAGCTCTACAACGCGCTTCAGGAACAGGGGCCCCTGGCTCAGTTGTTTGGCGATGTGCTTCGTTCAACCCTTCCGCCGGAAGTTCACCTGCAACTCGCGCAGATGCTTATTCAGATGAAACGGTTCGATCTGGTGGAGCCGGTTCTTATCAAATATCTGGCGGCTAAACCCGACGATTTGCGCATTCAAGTTGATCTGGCCGCCGTGCGCGTTGAGTTGAAACGGCTTGATCAGGCCATCGAGCTGCTCAGAAAAGCGGTTGAAAAAGGCGGCGAACCGATTCGCGCTGTACTGCGCAAAGACGCGCGCTTTCAGCCATTGTGGAACGATGCCCGTTTTCAGGCGATTGTTCCGCCGCCGTCGGCTGGCCGAATACCTTTCGGAGCTTTGCCGCAGCAGTCCGGCGGCCTCGGTGGGCCTTTGTTTCAATAATTTTTCTAGCCATGAATGAAACGCCTGAAACACTAGCCCTGATTGCTGGGCGCGCCGATTACCCTCTACGGCTCGCCCGCGCCGCCCGGGCGCGCGGCGTGAAGCGCATTATCGCCATCGCTTTTAAAGGTGAAACCCGCCGAGAAATTGCGCAGGTCGCCGATGAAGTCGTCTGGCTGCATGTCGGTTTGGGGCCGATGCTGGAAGTTCTGAAGCAGTGCGGAGCCCATCATGCGGTTATGGCCGGTCAGATTAAACCCGCTAACATTTTTCGGATCGGGTTGGATAAGGCGCTTCTTGATCTGCTCAAAAGTCTGCCAGTCAAAAATGCGCATACCGTTCTGGGCGGCATCACCGCCGAGATTGAAAAAGCGGGTGTAACGCTTCTGCCTGCCAGCTCTTTTATGCAGGACTATATGCCTGCCGCTGGACTGCTCACCGCCCGTGCGCCTGATGCCCGCGAACTCAGCGATATTGCGATAGGTCGTCGCGTTATCAAAGACACCAGTCATCTCGATATCGGCCAGACCGTTGTCGTCAAAGAGGGCGCGGTTCTTGCCGTTGAGGCGTTTGAAGGCACCAATAAAGCCGTTCAGCGCGGCGGAAAACTCGGTGGGCGCGGCGCGGTCGTCGTTAAAGTCCCAAAGATCGGACACGATATGCGCTTTGATATTCCAGTCATTGGAAAGTGGACGCTCAAATCGCTCAAAAAAGCCAAGGTTTCCTGTTTGGCCATCGAAGCGGGCGGCGCCATTCTGCTGAACAAGGACGAACTCATTGCTCAGGCCGACGCCATGGGTCTTGCCGTAATAGTTCTTGAAGCGCAGAGTTAGTTCATGAAATCTCTTCTGGTTATAGCGGGCGAAGATTCCGGCGACATGCATGCGGCGGATGTGATTAGCGCACTGAAGAAAACCCGTTCGGATATCGCCGTCTGGGGTATTGGCGGTGAAAAACTCCGCGCTGAAGGAATGGAACTGCTTCACGATACCCGCGAAATGGATGTGATGGGCTTTGTTGAGGTGCTCAAACGCTATCCGTTTTTTAAACGCACGTTCGACGAAGTGCTCGCTGAAGCGGACAAGCGTAAACCGGATGCCGCATTGCTGGTGGACTATCCAGGCTTTAATCTGCGCCTTGCACGCCAACTCAAAAAACGCGGCATAAAAGTGCTTTATTATGTCTGCCCGCAGGTCTGGGCGTGGAATCGCGGGCGTATTCCAAAGATGGCGAAGATCATCGACCGCCTGATGGTGATTTTCCCGTTCGAGGTCGCGGTGTTCAAAGACGTTGACCTGAAAATTGATTTTGTCGGCCATCCGATGGTGGATGAGTTGCGGGAATTCCGCACGAAAGAGCCGGAGCCGCTGCCTTGGGGCGAAAGAACCAAAATCGCGTTGCTACCCGGTAGCCGCAAACAGGAGATCACATATATCCTGCCGCGACTGCTCGAGGCGGCGAAACTGATTGAAGACTGGCGATCCGATGTTTCCTTTCTGATTCCGGTTCCGGAACGCCGCCTCGCGCTGGTTGAGGCGGTTTTGCAGGCGGCGGACAAAGCGCCGCGCAATGTTTCGGTTCTGGCGGGCAGGGCGCGCGAGGTTCTCAAACAAGCCGATGCTGCGTTTGTTGCCTCCGGCACGGCGACGCTCGAAGCCGCGCTGTTGCGCTGCCCGACCGTACTGGTTTATCGCGTAAGCTTCCTGGACTATCTGTTTGCCCGGGCTCTGATCCGTATTCCGCGAGTGGGTATCGCCAACATTATCGCAGGTAAAGAGATCATGCCCGAACGCCTTCAACAGCACATGCTGCCGATCGAACTGGTCGCGGCGATTGATCCGTTGATGAACGATACGCCCGCCCGTGCGGCGATGATTGAAAATTTCCAAATCTTGGAAAAAATGCTCGGCGCCGGTAGCCCTGCCGGTCGTGTCGCGGCGATCATTTCCGAAGAACTCTCCTGATTTTCCAAACATCAGAAAACAGGATTGTTCGCGGAAGTGCGTTTTTTCCGCGCGTACCCGCAGGAATGCGATCCTTCGTTCGGTGTGTCTTTGGGTATTTGTCTCCGCGAATTCCTTGGACAGGGGGCCGCGATCTGGTGGTCATCGGGTTTCCTTTCTTGTTTGAGATCTTTG
>JBAWXO010000189.1:0-4424 GCA_037144035.1 Kiritimatiellales bacterium | reverse complement strand
GGCCTGCTCCCGTCGGCCAAAACCATTGTTCTCAACATGAACCTGACCCCGACCGGTCTCGACATGACCCGCCGCGTTCTGTTCGGCGAGACCGAGCCCCAAGGAAAATGGCCGCTGTCGAACTACGATCCGATGGGACTTAAGGGCTAAACACCACTCCTGACTTGAGATAAAAGGCGGCACAAATGAAGACGATGAAATTCACGACACCTCTTGATCCCAAAACCGCGCCCATCACCGGATGGACGCGGCGGCATTGGGAAGAAGCCATGTTTGTCCTCATGCAGGGCGTTCTGAACAGTGCGTCCCCGGGCAATGCGCGACAGCGCATCCCCGGACCGCGCAGTCATCACGGGCAGGTTGCGGACGAACTGGAGGGGTTCTCGCGCTCTATGTTTATGGCCGGGCCCTGGCTGAGCGCGTCCAAGGGTGATACGCTGACCTTTGGCAAAGAGAGCGTAAACGTCACCGAATTTTACCGCCGCGGCATCCTAGCCGGAACCGATCCCAAGCACCCCGAATATTGGGGGAATATCTATGACTATGCCCAGCACCTCGTCGAGCTGGCGGCGCTGAGCTGGGGATTGTACCTGTCGCGCGATAAGATTTGGAACAAGTTCTCGCCAGCGGAAAAGACGCAGGTCGCGAACTATCTGAACTCGAGCAACCAGGTGGCATACCACCAGAACAACTGGCTGCTCTTCAGCGTGGTTACGAACGCCGTGCTCAAGAAGCTAGGTATGCCGTACTCACAGGAGAACCTCGATGCGCGTCTGAAAGCCTGCGACCATATGTACATCGGTGGCGGCTGGTACCGCGACGGCAAGATTAACCGGATCGACTATTACAATTCGTGGGGGTTCCACTTCTACTACCTGCTCTGGGTCATTCTTGACGGTGATTCCCGTCCGGACGTGGCCGAAATGCACAAGGAGCGTGTCCGCCATTTCGCCCGCGACTTCCGGTATTTCGTTGCGGGTGACGGATCCGCCCCGTGCTGGGGACGTTCCATGATCTACCGGTTCGGATACCTCTCCGCCATCGCGCTGGGCCAATACCTCGACTGTCTGGATATCAGCGCGGGCGAAGTGAAGACGCTCTGCAACAGCACCATGAAGTTCTACTTCAACAACCCGATCCTGACCGATCGCAACAACCTGAGCATGGGCTGGCTGCGGCCGAGCGAGTGGGTGCTGGAGAACTATAACTGCGGCGGCTCCCCGCTGTGGGCGACCAAGGCGTTCGCGATGCTGTTCATCCCGGAATCAAATCCGTTCTGGAGCACAACCGAAGAGCCGCTACCCATCCACAAGGGCGATTTTTCCAAGCCGCTCAAGGAAGCCGGGCTGGTACTCGTCGGAACTCAGAAGTCCGGGCATGTGCAGATCGTCAATCAGAAGCCGTATCACGACAAGCCGGACTATAATGCCAAGTACACGAATTTCGCCTACTCCTCGATCTTCAGTCAGGACGGGCGGCCGATCTACGGATCGTTCAACTGCGACAACGCGCTGGCCTTCTCCCCCGACGGCATTAACTTCCGGCAGCGCTGGAATCACGACAACCTGTACGTGGCCGAAAATTTCGCGGCCTCGCGGTACCGGATGTACGACAAAGTGACCGATGAAAAAACCTTCGGGGTGGCCAACGATCTGGGAACGGCGACTTCGTACGTACTGGTCAAAGACGATTTTATGGTCAATGTTCACGAAGTCCGTCCGGCCCGTCCCGGTCTTGTTTTCCGTGAAGGCGGCTATCCGCTCGGCTTCGATGAAGGTGAAGCGGTTCTCTCCAGCGGCAAAGGCGCCGAGATGGCGGC
Organism: Kiritimatiellales bacterium; assembly: GCA_037144035.1. Classification (GTDB taxonomy): domain Bacteria; phylum Verrucomicrobiota; class Kiritimatiellia; order Kiritimatiellales; family Tichowtungiaceae; genus Tichowtungia. Next base: position 2,605 of record JBAWXO010000189.1, on the reverse strand, counting down.
CAAAGACGGCAAGATCACCTTCATCCGGAACCTGCACGGCTACACGGAACAGTTCAAGGCGCAGGGCTTCCATGAAGATGTCAGCGGGAGCAACGTACGCCATCACCAAAGCGTGGTTCCGAAGCTTGGAACAGAGAGCAACTCAACCGACACGTTCTACCTAGCCTGCATGGTGTACGGCAAGGTGGGAACAGACAGCCTTAAGGAGTTGTCGGACCGAGTAACCGGGTTCACGCAAGACGGAAACAAGGTGGAAATCCAGTTCTACGACGGCGAACGCGCTTTCCTGCAGTTCGGCGAAATCCAGGATGTGCCCATCCAACTGAACGGAAAGACGTTTAAGGGCCCCGTCGTCATGGCGCGCGCAAGCGCGGATGGACGAATCTGCTGGGTGCTCAGGAGCGATGGAAGCGAAGCGTGCTCCTAACGCGCTAATTCACAGCGCGGCGGAGCTCTTCATTTCACAGAAACGGTATTTCTATGGAAACGGCACAGAAAAAACGTCCATCCGCGCTGATCGCCCTAACCCCTCAGGAGCGAAAAGATTTTCTCCCCGAGCCGTTGTGCCGTCAACTCAAAGCCCTTCTTCCCGATGCCGTCTGGGTTGAGGCACCTGTTCCAGCAAATGAATGGGGCGGTCTTCTTGATACGCACCGGCCTGAAGTTTTGATTTGCGCATGGGAAACCCCCGCGCTTCCCATGGAGGTCGCCGCGCACTTGAAATATGTCTGTTTCCTCTGCGGCTCCGTACGCAGCTTGATTCCCCGCGATCTCATCAAAAACGGCCTACTGGTCACCAACTGGGGCTCCGTCATCAGCGATACCATCGCCGAATGCGCCCTCCTTCTCACGCTGTCCGCCCTGCGCCGCAGTACTAACTGGGCCTTGGCGATGCACACACAGGGCGCATGGAAGAACGGTCGCCATCCCGACACTCTCAGCCTCTTCGGTCGGCGCGTGGGTCTTCACGGACTCGGCGCCATCGGTTGCGAGCTGGTTAAACTGCTCGTCCCTTTCCGCACGCCGATCTCCGCCTACTCTCCCAGTGTCCCCGACGAAACCTTCAAGCAGCTCAATGTCCGGCGAGCCGCAACGCTCGATGAGCTCTTCTCTCAATCCGATGTCCTGATTGATCTCGCTCCCGGCAAGCCGGACAACTATCACCTGATCGGCGAAGAGCTGCTTAATCTTCTTCCCGAGAACGCCGTCTTCGTCAACGTGGGTCGCGGCATGGTGGTGGACGAAGATGCGCTGGTGCGCGTCAGCCGGAACAAAGGTCTGCACATTGCGCTCGATGTTTATGAAACCGAGCCCCTGCCCAAAGACTCTCCGCTGCGCGGCCTGCCGAATACCACCCTGCTGCCTCACCTCGGCGGACCCACGCCAGACCGGCGGCAGGACTCCGGAAAAGTGGCTCTGGATAACATCAGGCATTATCTGAACAACGACCCGCTCATAAATCTAGTAACTGTGAATGCCTATGACCGCGCAACCTAATCTGAAATGGGGAATCTCCACCCTCGGATGCCCCGACCTGACTCTTGAGGCGGTTTGTGCGCTGGCGGAATCCCGAGATTTTCACGCCCTTGAAATCCGCAGTCTCGCAGGCCGCATGGATCTGCCGACATACCTTGATGAGGTTCATCGGACTCCTGAGGCCGTTCAGCAGATCCTCCGCGCCCATAAACAGGAGATCGTCACTCTGAACAGCTCGTTCACTCTTATCAGCGCTGCGGAGAAGGATCGCAAGGAGCTCCTTGAGTTTGCCCGCTGGGCCGAGGCGCTCAACGTGCCTTATATTCGCATATTCGGCGGAGGGAAGATCACGGAGCCCCTTTCCGCAGATGATTTAAAACGGATCACTGAAAATCTTAACTGGTGGTACAAAACCCGCTGGGAAAAGGGATGGACGACTCAGGTTGCCCTCGAAACCCACAGCGGCTTCAGCAGCGCCGGCCGTTGCCTCCTCCTGCAGGAAGCCGTTCAGCATCCTTTGGACATCGTCTGGGACACTCATCACACCTGGAAGCTGGGCGGCGAATCTCCCCAGCAGTCTTGGAATCAATTTTCGAGCATGGTTCGCCTCGTCCAGATCAAGGACAGCATCTCCGTTCCATCAGGCAATCATCCTTACACCTATGTGCTTCCCGGGGTCGGCGAGTTTCCGGCTCAGGACGTGTTCGCCCTTCTGAAAGAAAGCCATTATCAAGGCGTCATCAGCCTTGAGTGGGAACGCCAATGGCATCCTTCTCTCCCGCCGCTGGAGAAGGCTATGGATGCGCTGGTTTCCGGTGGTTGGAAAAGGCCGCTCTCCCCGAAGAAGTGATCGCGATTGGAAACCCACCCTGCCGTCCCGGCACCCCTCCGACGGAGGGGATTTTTAACCCGAAAACCTAAGTTAGGTCGTTATGGATATACATAAAACTATGATGGAAGGCATCTTGTGCTGATCAAAGTCAACTTCGCCGAAGTTGAAAAATGGAATGTCTTTCGCCTCGGAATTTAGAGCAAATTCAAAAGAACTGTAGCCGCGTCTTTTGGAGGGTCGCTGGCCTCGGCGACCATGGACGGCGAGGCCGCCGTCCCTCCAGAGAGAAATGAGATC